>JBPCJB010000082.1:0-3552 GCA_051005735.1 Gaiellaceae bacterium
GCGCAGGCCTTCACGCAGCCGGTGCACCTGGGCTCGATGGCCGAGCAGGTGCCCCGGGCGATCCGCGACTACGGCCCCGAGAACCTCGCGCCGGGCGACGCGATCATCACGAACGAGCCCTTCCCGAGCGGCGTCCACCTGAACGACGTGAGCCTGATCTCGCCCGTGCATTGCGACGGCGAGTTACTCGGCTACGTCGCGAATCTCGCTCACCACGTCGACGTCGGCGGCGGCGCGCCGGCGTCGATCGGAGCGTTCCGGGAGGTGTTCCAGGAGGGCGTGATCGTCCCGCCCGTCAAGCTCGTGGCGGGCGGTAGGCTCGTCCCGGACGTCTTCAGCTTGATCCTGGCGCAGATTCGCTCCAAGCACGAGACCGCCGGCGACTTCCGCGCCCAGATCGCGGCCAACGCGACCGGAGTGCGCCGGCTCCAGGCGCTCGCCGCCCGCCACGGGCTCGCCGCCGTGGTCGAGACGATGGCCGAGCTGCTCGAGTACACGGAGCGGCGCACGCGCGCGGAGCTCGCGGCCCTGCCGCACGGCGTCTACGAAGCGGAGGGCTTCGTCGACACGGACGGCTACACGGACGAGCCCGTCCGCCTCCGGGCCCGGGTCGAGATCTCCGCGGGCGGCGTCGCCTTCGACCTCGCCGGCTCCGACGCCCAGCGGCGCGCCCCGGTCAACTCGACCTACGCCCAGACATTCTCGGCATGCGCCTACGCGGTCAAGTGCCTGCTCGATCCCGACCTGCCCGTGAACGACGGCTTCTACCGGCTCGTCTCCCTCGACGCTCCCGCGGGCAGCGTCACCAACTGCACCTGGCCGAGCCCGGTCGTCGGCGGCTGGGAGACGCAGACGCGCCTCGTCGACGTGATCTTCCGCGCGCTCCTGCCCGCGCTGCCCGAGCGGCTGCCGGCCGGAACGAAGGCGATGATGTGCCACGCCGGCTTCGGCGGCGTCGACGCGGCGACGAACGAGTACTACTGCTTCCTCGAGACGTTCGCGGGCGGCTACGGCGGCCGGGCCGCGAGCGACGGGCCCGACGCCGTCCAGACCCACGGCCAGAACACCGAGAACGCCCCGATCGAGGCGACCGAGCTGAACTATCCCGTCCGAGTGACGCGGCTCGCGCTCGTGGACGACTCGGCCGGCCCGGGCCGCTTCCGCGGCGGGCTCGGGCTGCGCAAGGACTTCCTCTTCGATCGTCCGACGACGTTCACTGTTCTCGCCGACCGGACCGTCCGCGGCCCCTGGGGCGTGCTCGGCGGCCACGACGGCAAGCCGGCCGAGTACGTCCTGATCCGAGGCGGCGCGGAGACGCAACTCTCCGCCAAGGGAACGGTCGAGCTCGAGGCCGGGGACGTGGTCAGCTATCGCACCTGCGGCGGTGGCGGCTACGGGCCACCGGAGGAGCGAGACCGCGAGCTCGTCGCCCGCGACGTCCGCGAGGGCAAGGTCGGCCCGGAGCGCGCCCGGGAGGTGTACGGATGGCGGCCGTAGATCCCATCTCGTTCGAGGTGATCCGGAACGCGCTCGTCGCCGCTACCGACGAGATGGCGCTCGCGCTCAAGCGGAGCGCCTATTCGACGAACATCAAGACTCGCTCGGACTTCTCGTGCGCGTTCTTCGACGCCGAGCTCCGCTCCGTCGCGCAGGGCTTCGCGCAGCCGGTGCACCTGGGCTCGATGGTGGAGCAGGTTCCGAACGCAGTGCGTATGTACGGCGTCGAGAACCTGCAGCCGGGAGACGCGATCGCCACGAACGACCCCCATCCGAGCGGCGTGCACCTGAACGACGTCAGCCTGATCTCGCCCGTCCACCAGGAGGGCGAGCTGCTCGGCTACGTGGCGAACCTCGCCCACCACGTCGACGTCGGCGGCGGCGCGCCCGCGTCGATCGGAGCCTTCCGCGAGGTCTTCCAGGAAGGGGTGATCATCCCGCCGGTCAAGCTCGTCTCGGGCGGGCGGATCGTCCCGGACGTCTTCAAGCTGATCCTGGCGCAGATCCGCTCGAAGGATGAGACGGCCGGCGACTTCCGCGCCCAGATCGCCGCGAACGCGACGGGCGTCCGGCGCGTCCAGGCGCTCGTCGCCCGGCACGGGCTCGCGACGATCCTGGCGACGATGGCGGAGCTGCTCGAGTACACCGAGCGGCGAACGCGGGCCGAGATCGCCGCGCTCCCGCCCGGCGTCTATGAGGCCGAGGGCGTCGTCGACAACGACGGCTACACGGACGAGCCGGTGCGGCTGCGGGCGCGGGTCGAGATCGGCGACGCCGGCGTCCGCTTCGACATGACGGGGTCGGACACGCAGCGGCGCGCGCCGGTCAACTCGACCTACGCAATGACGTTCTCCGCCTGCGCCTACGCTCTCAAGTGCCTGGTCGACCCCGACCTGCCGGTGAACGACGGCTTCTACCGCCGCATCTCGGTGGACGCGCCGCAGGGAAGCGTCACCAACTGCACCTGGCCCGCCGCCGTCGTCGGCGGCTGGGAGACGCATGCCCGCCTCGTCGAGGTGATCGTCCGCGCGCTGTTGCCCGGCTTCCCCGAACGGCTTCCTGCAGGGACGAAGGGGATGATGTGCCAGGCGGGCTTCGGCTCGCTCGACCTCGAGGCAGGCAGGTACACCTGCTTCTACGACACGTTCGCCGGCGGGTACGGTGGCCGCTCGACGAGCGACGGCCCCGACGCAGTCCAGTCGCACAGCCAGAACACCGAGAACGCGCCGATCGAGGAGACCGAGCTCAACTACCCGGTTCGGATCGACCGCCTCTCGCTCGTCGAGGACTCCGACGGCCCGGGCCGCTTCCGCGGCGGGCTCGGGCTGCGCAAGGACTACCGCTTCGACCTGCCGACAACGTTCACCGTCCTCGGCGACCGCGACCGCTTCGGCCCGTGGGGCGCCTTCGGGGGCCAGGACGGGCGGATCGCCGAATACGTGCACGTGCGCGGCGGCGTCGAGACGAGGCTCTCCTCGAAGACGACGCTCGATCTCGTCCCGGGCGACGTGATCAGCGTCCGCACCTGCGGCGGCGGCGGTTACGGGCCGCCGCAGGAGCGCGAGCCGGAGCGCGTCCTGCGCGACGTACTCGAGGGGAAGGTGAGCGCCGCTCGCGCCCGCGACGTCTACCGGGTCGCCGTCTCCAACAGGGAGGTCGACCGGGCCGCCACCGGCGAGCTGAGGCGATCCGCGTGAGCGTCCGGCTCGCGATCGACATCGGCGGCACCTTCACCGACGCGACGCTGATCGACGAGGGCACCGGCAGCGTCTCGATCGCGAAGGTGCTGACGACGCCCGCCGACCCGTCGCAGGGATTCATGCAGGCGGTCGAGCGCGCGCTCGCGAAAGGCGGCGTCGAGGCGGGCCGGGTCGGGTTCGTGGTCCACGCGACGACGGTGGCCACGAACGCGATCATCGAGGGCAAGATCGCGCGCAGCGGCTTCGTCACGACCGAGGGCTTCCGCGACCTGCTCGAGATCGCCCGGCAGGTGCGGCCCTCGCTCTACGACACGCAATTCGAGAAGACGAAGCCGCTCGTCCCGCGCGACCGCGC
>JBPCJB010000083.1:0-16915 GCA_051005735.1 Gaiellaceae bacterium
CGATGCGCTTCGAAGGCATCCACCACATCACCCTGATCACCGGCGACGCCCCCCGGAACGTCGACTTCTACACGCGGGTGCTCGGGCTGCGACTCGTCAAGAAGACCGTCAACCAGGACGATCCGACGGTCTACCACCTCTTCTACGCCGACGAGCGCGCCAGCGCGGGCTCGGACGTCACCTTCTTCGAGTACCCGGGCGCGCGTCGGGGCCGTCCAGGAGCGGGGATGGTGCACACGATCGTCTGGCGCGTGGCCTCCCAGGAGGCGCTCGACTTCTGGGAGCAGCGGCTCGAGAGCGAGGTTGGCGCGATCGAGCGGAGCGGCGAGCGCCTGCGATTCGAGGATCCGGAGGGCGTCGGGATAGAGCTCGCGGTCGTCGAGACGGGCGACGAGCCGCTCGTCGCCGACCATCCTGAGATCCCGCGCGAGCACGCGCTTCAGGGCTTCGACGCGGTGCGTGCGTACGCCGCCGACCCCGAGCGGAGCCGGCGGCTCTTCGAGGAGACGCTCGGCTTCGAGCCGCACGGCGAGGGCCCCAGCAACAGATCGAGCTGGGAGGTGCGGGGCGAGCGGCGCGGCGGCTGGTTCGCGTTCGACCCGGCCCCTGCCGAGCCCGGCGTCGGCGGAGCAGGCACCGTTCATCACGTCGCCTTCTCCTCGACGCTCGAGGACCACGACGCGTGGCAGCGACGGGTGGCCGAGGCGGGCATGCAGCCGACGCCGGTGATCGACCGCTTCTACTTCCGCTCGGTCTACTTCCGCGAGCCGAACGGCGTCCTCTTCGAGCTCGCGACGCTCGGCCCCGGCTTCGCGACCGACGAAGACCCTGCGCACCTCGGCGAGCGACTCTCGCTCCCGCCCGCGTTCGAGCACCTGCGCGGGCAGATCGAGCCTGCGCTGACGAAGCTTCCAGATCCGAGAGGCGCGTGGAAGGTCTCGTAATCGAGGCGCTCGTCCGCGAGCCTGCCGGAGAGCCAGCGGGCGCGCTCGTCCTCCTCCACGGCCGCGGCGCGGACGAGCGCGACCTCTATCCGCTTCTCGACGCCCTCGATCCCGAGCGGGGGCTGCTCGCGATCGCGCCCCGTGGCCCGCTCTCGCTGCCGCCGGGAGGCGCGCACTGGTACGCGCTCGGCGGGATTCCGACGCCGGATCCTGCCACCTTCCGACCCACCTTCGAGGCGGCCTCGGCCTGGCTCGACGGGCTGCCCGTGCCGCTCGAGCGAACGGTGCTCGGCGGCTTCTCGCAAGGCGCTGTCATGAGTTGGGCGCTCGGCCTCGGCCGCGGGGCCGCGAAGCGGCCGGCAGCGATCGTGGCGCTCTCCGGCTTCCTCCCGGTCGTCGAGGGCCTCGAGCTCGACCTCAGCGATCTCGACGGCTTTCCGATCGCGATCGGCCACGGCGCCTACGACGAGATCATCTCGGCTCGCTTCGGCCGGGAGGCAAAGGAGCTGGTAGAGCCGGCCGGAGCGGACGTGCTCTACCGCGAGTACCCGCTACCCCACACGATCGACCCCGGCTTCCTCCCGAGCCTCCGCGACTTCGTGAAGCGCGCCGTGCCACCCAAGTAACAGGCTGTTACTTGGCCGCTGAGCCGGCCTCCGCGATCTCGTCGCGACCCCGGTCCCGTCCGCGACGGGGGACGAGGGCGACGAGGACGAAGAGCCCCGCAACGACGTATGCGCCACCCTGGAAGTTGAGGAGCACGATCGGTCCGAGCAGGGCGCCGGTGACGCCGGCGGTGGTCGTCCCGACGAATAGGAGCAGGGAGCTGCTCGTGGAGAGTGAGCCGAACACGCGGCCGCGGAAGGCGTCCTCGACGTGGGTCTGGAGGATCGTGGCGCGCCCGGCCTGCGAGCTCACGCTCGGGATCCCGACGAGGATCATCAGCGCGCTGCCGATCCAGACGCCGTCGAGCAGGAGCGGGTAGTTGAAGAGGGCGAGGTCGAAGATCCCGAACGCGAGCAACCCCAGCCCGTAGAGCCGTTCCGGCGCCAGCGTTCGTGCCGCGTAGGCGCCGACTATGCCTCCCAGCAAGCCACCGACGGCCTGAGACGACTGCAGCCAGCCGAGCTCGGGCACGCCGCCCTCGAGCACGTCCCTCACCCACACGGCGAACATGACGGCGAAGATCCCCTCGCCGAACGAGGTCAGCGCGGAGACGGTGAAGACGACGCCGACCGCGCGCTTCCGGCGGACCAGTCGGAGTCCTTCTCGCCAGTCGAGCCAGACCCGCCGCCAGCGGCGCACGACCGCAGCCGCGGCCTCTCCCGTTGCCTGCACCGCGCCGGAGGCGCGAATCGCCGCGAGAAGCACGGCGGCGAACAAGAACGAGGCGGCGTCGACGACCACGACGCCGCCGAGACCGGCGGTCGCGTAGAGGGCGCCGCCGAGAGCAGGACCGCCGAGACGCGCCAGGTTGTTGTTCAACGCGTTGAGCGAGTTCGCAGCGAGCAGGTCCGCCTGCGGGACGAGCCGAGGGAGGAACGCGTTCTCAGCCGGGCCGGTGAACTGCTCGATCACCTCGAGCAGGAAGACGATCGGATAGACGACCCAGAGCCTCGACTCCCCCACGGCGAGAAGCGGTAGCGTCGCCGCCGCGAGGAGGACGTTCCCTGCGACGAGGGTCGTCTTCCGATTCCAGCGGTCGACGAAGACGCCGGCAACCGACCCGAGCAGGATTCCCGGGGCAACGAGGGCGGCGACGACGCCGCTCGTCGCGAGCGCCGATCCCGACACCTGGTAGACGTGGAGCGGCAGCGCGATCCAGAGCGCCCAGCCCCCGAGCATCGAGACGAGGCCCCCGGCCCACGCGAGAGCGAAATCGCGGTTGCCCAAGAACGGCGACATCTTCATGGCATCACTATGACATCATTTAGGCGTCTAAGGCAAGCCATACCCGCATCAGATAGGAGTCTCGTCATGCCAGTAAGCTCGCCGGGTGCCGCCGACCGAGGGTCTCGCCGAGCTCCACACCCATCTCGGCGGCTCCGTCGCCTCGGACATCCTCTGGTCGCTCGCGCACGAGCAGGGGATCGCGCTTCCCGTCAAGGACTTCTGGGAGTTCGACGCGCTCGTCACGGTGTCCGACCCACGCGGCGTCGAGAACCTCGACGCGCTCGACCGGATCTACCATTGGACCGAGCTGATCCAGTCTTCGCCGCTCGCGGTCGAGCGCTCGGTGCACGGCGCGATCGGCGGCGCATACCGCTCGCAGCGGATCACGACGCTCGAGCTCCGCTTCAACCCGATGAAGCGAAACCGCGGTGGCGAGCGCGACCTCGACCACGTGATCCTGGCGGCGATCCGCGGCCTCGACCGCGCTTCGATCGAGTACCCGCAGGTTCGCTGCGGGCTGATCTTGATGATGGACCGCACGTTCACCGCGCGGCAGAACGAGGTCGTCGTCGAGAAGGCGATCCGCTGGGCCTCCCGCGGCGTGATCGGGATCGACATCGCGGGTCCGCGTCCGGGCGGTGGGCGCTTCGACTACCGGCAGATCGAGCCGATGGTCGAGACGGCACGCGCCGCCGGGCTCGGGATCACGATCCACGTCGGCGAGGAGGGCGCGTACGGCGCCGAAGAGATCGGCGAGGTAGTCGAGCACCTGCGCCCCGAGCGGATCGGGCACGGGATCCTCGCGGCCCGAGACCCCGACCTGATGCGGCTCCTGCGCGAGACCGGCACCGTGCTCGAGATCTGTCCCACCTCGAACCTGCTCACGAAGGCGCTGCCCGACGAGGCCGCCGTGCGCGAGACGTTCCGGGCCTTCGTCGAGCACGGTGTCGCCTTCACGATCGCGACCGACGGCCCCGAGATGATGCACACCCACCTCCGCGACGAGCTCGAGCTGCTCGAGCGGATCGGCGCGCTCACTGCGGACGAGCTCGTGACCGCGAACCGCCGCGGCCACGAGGCCAGCTTCATCCCCTGACCGCCCCGCACACGTCCGGGGTCAAAGCCCGGATCTGTTCCTCGCAGACCGACAAAGGCCAATCGAGCAGCGGTTCTTAGCGCGGGACACGTCCGGTGCGGACATGTCGGGGCTTTGACCCCGGACACGACCCTTCTGGAGGTTGGAGCCTTGCGGAATCTGGCGGGCGCGGATCGCGTTGCGTTCCAGTAGACGTGGCCGCCCGCTGGAAGCTCCTGATCGCCCTCTGGACCGTCTACCTCGTCTGGGGCTCCACCTACCTCGGGATCAAGCTCACCGTGCGGACCCTGCCGGCGTTCCTCTCCGCCGGCTCGCGCTTCCTGCTCGCCGGAGGATTGCTGGCGCTGATCCTCGTGCTCACCGGCCGCAGCATTCGCCTCACGCGGCGCGAGCTCGCGGGCTCTGCGGTGCTCGGGATCTCGCTGCTCGGCCTCGGGGTCGGGCTCGTCACGCTCGCCGAGACGCGGATCGACTCGACCGTCGCTGCGATGATCGCGGGCTCGGTGCCGCTCCAGGTGATCCTCCTGCGCACGCTGGCGCGCGAACGCGTCGCGCTCGCAACGCGACTGAGCGTGCTGGTCGGCCTCGCCGGGCTCGCGCTGATCGTCGTTCCGGGCGGCGACGGCGCAGCGAGCGCCGTCGGCCTCGCGATCTCGGTCGCAGCAAGCGTCTCCTGGTCGCTCGGATCCTTCTTCGGACACAGGCTGCCGCTGCCGCAGGACGGCTTCGTCGCGGCGACCTGGGAGATGCTGAGCGCCGGCGTCTTCCTGATCGTGCTCGGCGTTGCCTCGAGTGAGCTCGCGTCGATGGATCCGGGCGGCTTCAGCCTCGAGTCGATCGCTGCGTGGCTCTACCTCGCCGTCTTCGGCACGCTGATCGCGTTCACCGCCTACACCTGGCTGCTGCGGAACGCGCCGATCTCCAAGGTCGTCACGCACCAGTACGTGAATCCGCTCGTCGCGATCGCGCTCGGCGCGCTGCTCCTCGACGAGACGATCACGCTCGCGGTCGGCGTCGGCGCGACCTTGATCGTCGGCTCGGTCTTCGTCGCCGTCCGCCAGGAGAGCGCCGCAGCTAAGAGCCGTTCACCTGAGAGCGCTGATGTGCGAGGTACTCCAGCAGATCAGAGCGCGTGAGGATCGCCCTCGGCCGCCCCGCGCTGGCGACGACGACGGCCGCGCTCGGGCCCGAGAGGTCGGCGAAGACCTGGTCGAGCGAGTCGGTCACGTCGACCGTCGCGAGCGGCGGCTGCATCGCCACCGCTACGTCCTCGTTCATCGCGTCCGGGTTCTTGAAGACGCGGTCGAGGACGCCCCGCTCCTGGAGCGAGCCGATCACGTCGGCCAGGGAATCGGCGGCGTCGGTGCGCACGACCGGGAGCTGCGAGATCGAGTAGCGCTGCATCAGGTCGATCGCAGCGCCGACCTTCTGGTGCGACTCGATCGTGACGAGGTCGGGCACTTCGTGCGCCTCGGCGCGCTTGAACCGCAGCACCTCCTCGATCGTCGGCGCCGGGGCACGCCGCTCGAGGAAGCCGTACTGGAGCATCCAGTTGTCGTCGTAGAACTTGGAGAGGTAGGACCGGCCGCTGTCCGGGAGGACGGTCAGGATCGTCGCGTCGGGGCCGAAGTCCTTCGCGACCTCGAGCGCCGCCCAGACGGTCGTTCCGGTCGAGCCGCCGCCGAGGATCCCCTCCTCGCGCGCAAGCCGACGCGCCGTCACGAACGAGTCGCGGTCGGAGACGCGCACCCAGCGGTCCACAATCCCGCGATCCATCGTCTCGGGCCACGTGTCCTTGCCGATCCCCTCGACGAGATACGGGTGCGTCTCCTCGGAGGTGTAGACCGAGCCCTCGGGGTCGGCGCCGACGATCTGGATCTGCGGGTTGCGCTCCTTCAGGTAGCGGCCGACTCCCGAGACGGTCCCGCCGGTGCCGACGGAGATCACGATCGCGTCGAGCTCGCCGCTGGTCTGCTCCCAGATCTCCGGCCCGGTCGTCGCGTAGTGCGCCTCGGGGTTCGCAACATTCGAGTACTGGTCGGGCTTGAAGCCACCGGGAATCTCCTCCGCGAGCCGATCCGAGACGGAGTAGTAGCTCTCGGGCGAGTCGTGCTCGACGGCGGTGGGGGTGATCACGACCTCGGCGCCGTAGGCGCGCAGCATCGAGATCTTCTCCTGGCTCATCTTGTCGGGCATCACGAAGATGCAGCGGTAGCCGCGCGTCGCCGCGGCGATCGCCAGGCCGACGCCCGTGTTGCCCGAGGTGGGCTCGACGATGGTGCCGCCCGGCCGGAGCTTCCCCTCGCGCTCCGCGGCGTCGATCATCGCGATCCCGATCCGATCCTTGTTCGAGCCGCCGGGGTTCAGGTACTCGAGCTTCGCGAGCAGGCGCGGGGCGATGTCGCGGCCGATCCGGTCGAGGCGGACGATCGGCGTCGAGCCGACCAGATCGAGCAACGTCGGGTACTCACGCGCCATGGCCGACGAAGCCTACCGAGCGGGGTCGGCGGTTCCGGATTCGCTCGGATGCCCACGGAGCGCGCTCCAGCCGAGCGCTCCGGAGACGCCTGTCAGCTGCTCCTCGATGACGAGGCCGTGCTCGCCGACCTCGCACTGCCACACGCCCTTCGCGTGATCCGAGCCGCGCATCTTGAAGATGCTGATCGAGCGGCGCGTCTCCGACTCGATCTCAACGTAGCGAAGCAGCACGATGTTGTGGAAGAGGAACGAGAGCCCGCCAAGAGGATCGACGATCGTCGACGTCGTCGGCGTGTCGCTCGTGATCAGGGCCGAGGCTCCTCCCCCGCGAATGAAGCCTGCAAGCGCGCGAGCAAAGGCAGGAAGCCGTTGGATCTCCCTGGCCGCGAACACGAGCTCGCCGAGGCTGTCGACTGCCACGCGACGCACATCCCCGGCCGCGAGCTCGGCCCGCATGGCGGCGGCGACCTTGTCGAGGTCGAGCTCCTCGCCCGGCACATGGTGAACCGTGAATTGGCCGGACTCGATCGGGGTGGCCAGATCCCAGCCGAAGGAGGCCGCCTTCTCGACGAGCTGGGACTCGCTTTCCTGAAACGAGACAAAGAGGCAGCGCTCGCCCGCGGAGAGACCCTCCACGACGAAGTGCAGCGCGACACCGGTCTTGCCGGTTCCCGACGGGCCGACGATCGCCGTCGCCTCGCCCGCGTGGATGCCGCCCCCCATCAGCTCGTCGAGCTTGGGGATTCCGCTCGCGATCCGCGCTCCAACCGGCTTCTGCGCCTCCGGCGGCGACTGGATGGTCTCGAGCCGCGGGTACACCGTGACTCCGTGCTCGCTGATCGAGAACGAATGCTTCCCGCCCAACGGAGCCGCACCGCGCAGCTTGCGCACCCGTAACCAGCGGCGATCGACCGGCTCGCGCGCCTCGTAGGCGAGCTCGACGATCCCGTCGGCGAGCGAGAACTCGGCCGAGCTCCCGAGCTCCTCGGGCGAATACTCCCCGACGAGGAGGAGAACGGTGTTGCTGTGAGCGACCTTGCCGGCCAGGTCGTAGATCACCAGGCCTAGCGCAGTCGGGTCGACGAAGTCGCGGAGCGCCTTAGCGCTGTCGATCACGACGAGGGCCGGCTTGTCCTCGAAGCAGACGCGCACGATCTCGGTGATCACCGGACCCAGCGGGGGCTCGTCCGCGCCGCGCTCTTCGACGAGGATGTCGCCGAGGTGGATGAACTCGACCTGCTCTCCGAGCATCTCGCGCCGGAAGAAGTCGAACGACTCGAGGTGGCTGACGAGCTTGACGTGGGGCTCGATCAGCGTCGTGTAGTAGACCGACTTGCGCTCGGGCGTGGCGGCCGCGAAGGAGATCTGCTCGGCGAGGATCGTCTTGCCCGAGCCCGGGCCGCCGGCGATCACGACGAGCGAGCCGGGAAGCAGGCCGCCGCCGAGGACGAGGTCGAGCTCGGGAACGCCGGTCGCAAGACGTTTCATTCGGTTGCCTCCTCCTTCTGGGCGAGCGTGCGCACGTTAGCGAGCAGCTCGTCGACCTCGAAAGGCTTGTCGAGGGCGACATCGGCGTCACCGGCCCGGAGACTGCCATTGGCGCTGAGCACGATGATCGGGATCGAGGCGGTCGCCGGATTCGAGCGCAACCGGTCGATGAGCTCCCGGCCGCCCATCACGGGCATCATCAGGTCGGTGATCACGAGATCGGGCGGCGACTCGCTCGCGAGCGCGAGGGCGGCGGCACCGTGGTGTGCCTCGAGAACCACGTAGCCGGCCTGCTCGAGGGTGACGCGGACGAGGAAGCGCATGTTCGGCTCGTCGTCGACTACGAGGATCGTGCTCAGCTCTCTGGCCACCTTTCGTCGGACGTCGCGACAACCCTACCGCGCTTCGGCGTCCGAGAGAAGCACCAAACCTCGTCTCAGCCGAGCCGCCAGAACTCACCGGTCAGACCGAGTTCGTCGAGGATCCTCTGCGACTCGGCCGGCGGGCGCGGGCGCCAGTCCGGGGCGAGACGCGCCGACCACCAGCGCTGCGCGAGCTCGTTCAGCGTCCCGGCGTTCATCGTCGCGCCGGGCTGCCAGCCGTTGCCGTCGAGCCGGCCATCGGCATGCAGCGCGGCCGGAATCCCGAGCGCGTCCCAGGCACAGTTTCCGAACCAGGAGCGCCCGCCCGACTCGACCGGATGCGGAGTCTCGACGGCCGAGAACGGGTTCAGCATCCTGATCCGCCGGGTGCCCGGGTCGAGCACGAGCGCGTGCGCGTCGTGGAGCCGACGATAGGCGTCTCCGACCTCCGCCTCGGCCAGCCCGAGCTCCGCCGCCACGCCGCCACCTCGGCCGGACCGGAAGCTGTGCCGTCGCGCACGAAGGAGGCGTACACGCGATTGCGAATACGCAGGTCGAGCTCGTCAATGAGTCGAGTATCCCTCGTCAAGGAGAGACCATGAATCTCGGTTTGCGCACGATCCTCCTGCTCGTCGCCGTCGTCCTCTTCGTCCTCGCCGTCTTCTCGGACACGCGTTTCGCAGACTTCATCAGTCTCGGCCTCGCGGCCTTCGCAGGCGCATTCCTGAGCGACGCGCTGGGCTTCGCCGACCGCACCTTCAACAGCACGCGGGATCGCAACGACACGACCTGAACCGTCGTGCGCCGCTAGTGGCGGAAGTGCCGGCGCCCGGTGAAGATCATCGTGGCGCCGGCACTCTCGACGGCTGAGATCACGTCCTCGTCGCGTTTCGAGCCGCCGGGCTGGATCAGGGCCGCGACGCCGGCCTCGAGGGCGAGCCGCGGCCCGTCCGGGAAGGGGAAGAACGCGTCGGATGCGAGCGCGGCCCCCTCGAGCGGGTGCTCGTGCTCGCGCGCCTTCTCGATCGCGATCCGGACGGCGTCGATCCTGCTCATCTGCCCGGCCCCGATCCCGATCGTCCGGAGGTCGCGGACGATCACGATCGCGTTCGAGGCGACGTGCTTGCAGACCCGCCAGGCGAAGAGCAGGTCGCCCCATTGGGGCTCGGAGGCCTTGCCGGCAACGGCGATCATGCCCTCGCGGTCGGCCACGTCGCCGTCGCGATCCTGGACGAGCAGCCCGCCGTGGACACGCTGGTAGTCGTGCTCGCCCACGACCGGTTGTCGCCGCTCCAGGTTGTTCAGAATCCGCGTCGCCGGCTTCCGAGCGAGCACCTCGAGCGCGGCCCCGTCGAAGCCGGGTGCGAGGAGCACCTCCACGAACTGCTCGGCGAGCCGGTCGCCGAGTGCCGCAGTGACCGCGCGGTTGAGCACGACCACGCCGCCGTAGGCGGAGAGCTGATCACCACCGAGCGCGCGTTCGTACGCCTCCTCGATCGAGGCCCCGACCGCGACGCCGCAAGGGTTTGCGTGCTTGACGATCACACAGGCCGGGAGCGCGAACTCGCGCACGAGCAGGCGAGCGGCATCGAGATCGTTCAGGTTGTTGAACGAGAGCTCGCGGCCGTGGAGCTGCTCGACCATCGAGAGCAGGTGGGAGCGAGCGCCGCGCTCGGCGTAGAGCGCAGCCGCCTGGTGCGGGTTCTCGCCGTAGGCGAGGTCGCGCACCTTCTCGAAGACGGGAATCAACGTCTGCGGAAACTGCTCGTGCTCGCCGAACCAGCGTGCGATCGCGGCCTCGTAGGCGGCGGTCGCGGCGAAGGCGATTCCCGCGAGCCGCCGGCGCGTCTCGAGCGAGCTCTCACCCCTGCGAGTGCGGAGCTCCTCGAGGACGGCGTCGTAGTCCTGGGGGCGGGTGGCGGCGGCCACCAGCGCGCGGGTCTTCGCCGCGGCACGCAGGAGCGCAGAGCCGCCCACGTCGATCTGCTCGATCACGTCCCCCGCCTCGACCCCCCGACTCGCGGCTGCGCGCTCGAACGGATAGAGGTTGACGCAGACGAGGTCGAACGGCTCGATTCCCTCCCGCTCGAGCTCGGCGGCGTCCAGCTCGTTGCCGGGTCGGGCGAGGATGCCGCCGTGGATCGCAGGGTGGAGTGTCTTCACGCGTCCGCCGAGCAACGCGGGAAACTGAGTCAGGCTCTCGACCGAGGTGACGGCTAGCCCATCCGCCTCGAGGTGCTCGGCGGTGCCGCCGCTCGCCACGAGCTCGAAGCCGAGCTCGGCGAGGCCGCGCGCGAACGGCGTGAGATCCGTCTTGTCGTAGACGGAGATCAGCGCACGCATAGCTCTCGTACGACTTCCGGAAGCAGGCGATGCTCGACGTCGTGGATCCGCTCGACGAGCGATTCCCGCGGCTCCACCGGTACGGGCACCTGCCTGACGATCGCACCGGTATCGAGCCCCTCGTCGACGAGGTGAATTGTGACACCGGTGATCGCGACGCCGGCGGCGAGCGCGTCGTCGATGGCCCGTCCTCCGGGGAAATCCGGGAGGAGCGAGGGGTGGACATTGACGATTCGGCTCGGAAAGCGCTCCAGGAAGGCCGGGGTGAGCAGGTGCATGTAGCCGGCGCAGACCACGAGCCTGACCCCGTGCTCCTGGAGCCAGTTCGCCATCGTCCGGTCGCGCTGCTCGCGGTCGGCGAAGTCCGGGAGCGGGAAGGCGCCTGCTGCCACGCCTGCGGCTGCCGCCCGCTCGAGCGCACGCGCGCCGGAACGGCTCGAGGCCACCGCGACGACCGGCAGCTGCGCGTCGAGGAGCGCCTGCAAGTTCGTCCCCTCGCCCGAGACGAGCACGCCGATCATGCCGCGGCGATCCTGCCGATTACGAGCTGGTTCGCCGCATCGGAGGCCGGGACGACCGCGCACATCCCGATCCCGCAGTTGAAGACGCGCCGCAGCTCCTCCTCCTCGACTCCCTGCTCCGCGAGCCAATGGAAGACCGGTGGCCGCTCCCAGGCGCTCCAGTCGAGCTCGGCGCGAACGCCTGCGGGCAGGGCACGCGGCAGGTTGCCCATGATCCCCCCTCCTGTGACGTGCGCGAGCGCGCGAACGTCGGCGCGGGCGCGGAGCTCGCGAACCTCGTCGAGGTAGAGCCGCGTGGGCGGCAGCAGCAGGTCGGCGTCGAAGTCGTCATCGCCGATGAGCCGGCGCACGAGGGTAAAGCCGTTCGCGTGGATCCCGGCCGAGGGAAGCCCGGCGACGACGTCGCCCGGCTCGACCCGGGAGCCGTCGACCAGGTCGCGGCGGTCGACGATCCCGACGCAGGTGCCGGCGAAGTCCAGCTCGTCCTCCCTGTAGATCCCCGGGAGCTCGGCGGTCTCGCCGCCGATGAGCGCGCAGCCGGCTTCGCGGCAGACCTCGGCGGCGCCCTCGACGAGCTCGGCGACCTGCTCGAGCTCGATCGCGTTCGCAGCGACGTAGTCGAGCAGGAAGAGCGGCTCGGCGCCGGTCGTGAGGACGTCGTTGATGCAGTGGGCGGCGAGATCGGCCCCGCACCAGCGCAGCTTTCCGGCCCGACGAGCGAGCACGAGCTTGGAGCCAACGCCGTCCGTCGACGCGGCGAGCAGGCGGTGCTCGTCGAGCGCGTAGACGCCTGCGAAGCCGCCGAAGGCGCCGACAACCGCGGGCGTCGCGGTGCTCGAGACGGCCGCGCCCAGCCGCTCGACGACGCCTGCCGCCGTCGCCAGCGAGACTCCCGCCGCGGAATAGCTCCGCGCTCCCCTCACCGGTCTCCCCCCACCCGGCGAGTCTACGAGGTGACCCGGCCGGTCTGGGAGGGCTTGGCGGAACGTCCCTCGTCGGCAGGGTGCGCTGCTCGTTCCGAGGCAAGGACGCAGGGAGCGCCGATAGCTTCGGCTCGGCGCGACTGAGGACGCCGCATTCGGGGCGAGCAGCGCGGCCTGACGGCTCAGCGCGTCGTTTCGCCAAGCCCTCCCTACGTGAAGAGCTCGGCCTGGAGTTGCGGCCGGCCCGGCGGGCCGTCGGGAAGGAAGCGAACGAGCGTGCTGCCGACCTGGACGTCGCCACCGTCGCGGTCGAGGCAGAGCAGCTCCGCAAGCACGGCCGCCTTCGCGCCAGGATCCTCAGAGAGCAGGTGCAGCTCCGTGAGCGCGTACTCGGAGCTCGCGGCCAGTAGCTCCTCCAGCCACTCGCGGGGAGGATGGATCTCGAGCCGGTAGCCCACGTTCGTCGCCACGAAGGTCCGCCGCCCTCCATGAGCCTGAATCCGCAGCTCCTTCCTCGTCGCCCGGTCGACCAGGTCGTCGAACTCCTCCTCGTCGAGCGCGAGGCCGACGTGGTCGACCCGAGGCAGCTCCCACTGTCCCGGCTGAACGACGACGTTGACCGAGCCACGCTCGAGCTCGGAGAGCCTCAGTCTGAAGCCAAGCCGGTCGAGCTCCTCCCAGGGAACGCCGGGCTCGACGGACTGGTAGTCCTCGCCGATCCGTCCGTGCCGGGCGACGAGCTCGAAACCGAGCTTGCCGAGGTAGCGGGCCTCCACCTCGCGCACGCGGCTCGTGACGAGGTGGTAGTGGAAGAGGCGCACGGGCCGCGGATTCTAGAGTGGAGCGATGGAACCGTCGCTCGTGACGAGTTGGACACTCGATCCGCTCCAGCTCGCACCGGTGCTCCTGATCGCGCTCGCCTACGGCCAGCGGGTGCGGACTCTCAGACGGCGCGGGACGCCGGTTCCGGGCTGGCGCCTCCTCGTCTTCGGGGTCGGGATCGCGCTCCTCCTCATCGCATTCGCCTCCCCCATCGCCGAAATCGGCGAGCGTGAGCTCTTCAGCTTCCACATGCTCCAGCACGTGCTGATCGGCGACCTGGCGCCGCTCTGCCTGCTTGCGGGACTGACCGGGCCGATCCTGCGCCCGCTGCTCGCGCTCCGGCCGGTCGAGCGGTTGCGCGTGCTCGCGAACCCCGCGCTCGCGCTCCCGCTCTGGGCGGTCAACCTCTACGTCTGGCATCTCCCGTTCCTCTACGAGGCAGCCGTCCGCCATAGCTCCGTCCATGCGCTCGAGCACATCGCCTTCTTCACCGCGGGCGCGATCATGTGGCTCCCGGTGCTGGAGACGCTCCCCGCGCCGGAGTGGTTCGGCACGGGCGCGAAGCTCGCCTACATCGCGATCGTCCGCCTCGTGGAGACGGTGCTCGGCAACATCTTCCTCTGGTCGGGAGCGGTCTTCTACGGGATCTACGCGGCGGGCGACGAGCTCTGGGGGATCTCGCCGCTGCGCGACCAGGGCCACGCGGGCGCCGTGATGATGCTCGAAGGCTCGCTCGTCACGATCGCGGCGCTCGCGCTCCTGTTCCTGAGGCTCGCGCGCGAAGGCGAGGTGCGACAGGAGCTGCTGGAGCGCGGCCTCGACCCTCGCGCTGTTCGCCGCGCCGTCCGGTACGGGCGGGCGCGGGAGCTCGCAAACCGGCGCTGACCCGCGTACCCAACCTGCGGCCGGCCGGGTTGTCTAGGCATGGGCGACGGCAGAGAGCAACGGCGGCTCGATCTGTCGCTCCCCGCCGAGACCGCGGCGATCGTCCAGGCCAGGCAGGCTGTCGACCGCGTCGACGCTCTCGCCGACCACCCCGAGGCGCGCTTCGCGCTACGGGTGCTCGTCAGCGAGCTCCTGGCGAACGGCGTCAAGTACGGAGGCGACGACGGACGGATCACCGTCGAGCTCGAGGTCTTCGACGACCGGGTGCACGTCGAGATCGGCGACCGCGGCGCAGGGTTCGAGCCCCGCGACGTCTCGATGCCCGGCGAGGACGCGACCTCCGGCCGCGGGCTCGCGCTCCTCGACTCGCTCGCCGACCGCTGGGGCGTCACCCGCTCCGGCGAGCACCGCGTCTGGTTCGACCTCGAGCTTTCCCAGGAGGGCTTGGCGGAATAGCGCTCGTCCGGATCGGTGCGATGGGAGCGCTGTGGCAAGGACGCAGGGAGCGTTCATACCTGTAGGTATGGACGCGACTGAGGACGCCGCCACTGCGTGCCCAGCGTGCTGAGCCGGGCACAGTCGGTATTTCGCCAAGCCCTCCTAGACGCGCTCGAACCTGAGCTTCGCGGCGTTCTGGTCGAGCGGAACCCGCGTCGGATAGGAGCGCGTGAAGCAGGCGCGGCAGACCGACTGCTCGGAAAGCCGAGTCGCAGCCTGCATCCCCGTGAGCGAGAGGTGGTGGAGCGAAGTGGCGCCGATCAGCTCGCACAGCTCCTCGGGAGTGCGGTGCGAGGCGGCGAGCTGCTCGACGTCCGCGAAGTCGATCCCGTAGTAGCAGGGCGAGACGATCGGGGGCGAGGAGATCCGCACGTGCACCTCGCGGGCGCCGGCGTCCTGCAGCATCGCGACGAGCTGCCGCATCGTCGAGCCGCGGACGATCGAGTCGTCGACGATCACGAGCCGCTTGTCGTTTACCTCCCCCAGAGGGTTGAACTTGAGCTTGATCCCCTGCTCGCGCAGCCCCTGGTCGGGCTCGATGAACGTCCGGCCCACGTAGCGGTTCTTGATCAGCCCCTCGGTGAACGGGATTCCGGACGCGCGCGAGTAGCCGACGGCCGCGGGTGTGCCGGAATCCGGGATCGGCATCACGAGATCGGCCTCGACCGGGGCCTCGACCGCGAGCCGCTCGCCCATCCGCACACGCACCCCGTGCACCTCCGAGCCCGCGAGCGTGGAGTCGGGTCGGGCGAAGTAGACGTGCTCGAAGATGCAGAGCGCCTGCCGGCCCTCTGGCAGCGCCTGGATCGACTCGAGCCCGTGCTCGTCGATCACGACGAGCTCTCCTGGACGAACCTCGCGGTCGAAGCGCGCGCCGATCAGGTCGAGCGCGCATGTCTCCGATGCCAGGACCCAGTCGTCGCAGCCGTGCTCATTGGCAAGGCGGCCGAGCGCGAGCGGCCGGATCCCGTGCGGATCGCGAAAGCCCACGAGCTTCCCCTCCGAGAGCAGGACGACGGAGTAGGCGCCCTCGAGGCGCGACATCGTGCTCGCAACGGCCTGCGGCAGCGGCGCGGAGTCGTGGGCGATCAGAGCGCCGATCGCCTCGGTGTCGGAGGTCGAGCCGAGCGCGATCCGCTCAGCCGCCAGCGCCGTCCGGAGCTCGCTCGTGTTCGTGAGGTTGCCGTTGTGGCCGAGCGCGACCGTCCGCGCCTCTCCGTGCTGGACGAGCGGCTGTGCATTCGACCAGCGGCTCGAGCCCGTCGTCGAGTAGCGCGCGTGCCCGATCGCAACCTCGCCTGGTAGGGCTTGCAAGCTCTCCTCGTCGAAGACCTGCGCGACGAGCCCCATCTCGCGAACGACCGTCAGCCGACCTCGGTTCGAGACCGCGATCCCGGCCGACTCCTGGCCGCGATGCTGGAGCGCGAAGAGGCCGAAGTAGGTGAGCCGAGCCACGTCGCGGTCGCTCGAGCGGATCCCGAAGACGCCGCACACTAGGTCCAGGCCTCCGTGAGCGCCGCGACCGGGATCCCGAGCAGCTTGTCGCCGCCGACAACGCCGAGCTCGCGCAGAGGCACCCCCCCGAGCCGATCGACCTGCTCCGGCGCGCACGCGAGCACGGCCTGGCCTCCACCCTCGCCGAACCACGCGCGCGCGTCCTCGGGCAGGTCGACCTTCGCGCCGAGCCCGCTGAAGATCGCCGCCTCCGCGAGGCAGACCGCGAGCCCGCCCTCGGAGACGTCGTGGATGAGCGAGCACGACGGCGCCGCCCGCCAGAGAAGCTCGACGAGCGAGGCCTCCGCCGCCAGCTCGAGCCGTGGCAGCCTGCCGCCGACCTCGCCGTAGCGCGCCTGGTATTCGGAGCCGGCGAGCGACACGGGCGAGGCGCCGGCGAGCAGGATCACGTCGCCCTCGCGCCAGGCCGCGGGGACGGCGCGTACGTCGGGGACGAGGCCGACGCAGCCGACGATCGGAGTCGGGTGGATCGCGCGGCCGTCCGTCTCGTTGTAGAGCGAGACGTTGCCGGAGACGATGGGGACGCCGAGCGCCTCGCACGCGAGCGCCATCCCCTCGATCGCCTCGACGAGCTCCCAGGAGATCTCCGTCTTCTCCGGGTTGCCGAAGTTGAGGCAATCGGTGAGACCGAGCGGCTCGCCGCCGGCGCAGGCCACGTTGCGGGCCGCCTCGAGCACGGCGAGCGCGCCGCCGGTGCGCGGGTCGAGGCTCGTCATCCGGCCTTGACCGTCGAGCGAGACCGCGAGCCCGCGATAGCCAGGACGCAGTCGCAACACGGCCGCGTCGAGCCCAGGACGGCGCACGGTCCGCGAGCCGACGAGGTGGTCGTAGCGGCGGTAGATCGACGCGCGGCTGCGGACGTTCGGCGAGCCGAGCAGCTCGAGGAGGGCGTGTAGCAGCGCCGGCGCGTCGACCCCTCCAAGCAAAAGACTGTTACTTGGCGTTCGCGGGCGCGGCTCGATCCGATAACGCGGGCACTCGTCGGTGAGGAGCCGCGCCGGGATCTCGCCGACGACCTCCCCCTCCCAGGTCGCACGCAGCACGCCCGAATCCGTCACGGCTCCGATCACAGCGTGGCGCAGCTCCCAGCGCTCGCAGAGCGCCTCGACGGCCTCGAGCATCTGCGGCCGCACAACCGCGACCATCC
>JBPCJB010000084.1:0-13479 GCA_051005735.1 Gaiellaceae bacterium
TGATCGTGCCCACGTTCGACGACTGGGAGAGGATCTGGGCGACCGTCATCCGTTGGGTCTCCCGCGGCTCGTGCTCGTGGATCACGCGGTCGGCCACCTGGATCGAGGTCTCGAGCGTGAAGCGCGACGACGGTGAGACGAGTTTCTCGGAGAGGGCGCCGGAGACGGTCACGAGCTTGAACGTCGATCCGGGCTCGTACGTGTCGGTGACGGCGCGGTTGCGGCGCCGGTCGGCCGAGGCCTTGCCGAAGCGGTTCGGGTCGAAGCCGGGCGCGGTCGCCATCGCGAGCACCGCGCCCGTCCGGGGGTCGAGCACGAGCGCGGTGCCCGCTCTTGCCCGCGAGTCGCGAACGGTGTCGCGCAGGACCTGCTCGGCCTGCGCCTGGAGCCGGTGGTCGAGTGTGAGGACGACGCTCTTGCCGGGCCGCTCGAGCCGCGTCGCGATCACGTCGATCGACCGGCCGAGCGGATCCTTGACGATTGTCTCGCTGCCCGGCCTACCGGCCAGCAAGCTGTCGAGCGACCGTTCGAGCCCGTCGAGGCCCCTGTTGTCGATCCCGGCGAAGCCGAGGACATGGGCGGCAACTCCGCGCTGCGGATAGGTGCGGAGCTCCTCCGCATAGAAGCCGAGGCCGGAAAGACGCTGCCTCTCCAGCGCCGCGGCCTGGGTCGGGTCGGCCTTGCGCTTGACGTAGACGAAGTGCCGCCTGCGATCGGCGAGCAGCTCGTAGAGCCTATTTGCGTCGAGATCGAGCGCTTTCGCGGCGGCGATCGCGACGCGGCGCGGCTCCCGGATCTGGCGCGGATCGGCGTAGACGGTCGTCGCCTGCTCGCCGATCGCGAGCGGCTCGCCGCTTCGGTCGAAGATCGTGCCGCGCCCCGCCGGGATCTCGATCGTGACCTTGTGCTGGCTCGAGGCGATCCGGCCGAGCGTGCCCGCCTGAACTCCCTGGAGCCAGACGGCGCGCGCGAGCGTGCCCGCGAAGACGAGCAGCGAGAGCGCCAGGAGCAGGCGGATGCGCCTGTTGGAGGTGCGGAGGATCACCTCGGCACGGTCATCGCGGAGTGGACGCGAGTTGCACGTATGCCGTGATGTTCGGGTCGGCCGGGACGAGTCCTAGCCGCTGTCGCGCCTGCGCCTCGATCCGGGCGGCCGCAGCCGCGCTCGAGAGTTGCGAGCTGAGCCGCGCGTTATCGGCGCGGAGCTGGACTCGGTCGCGCCCGAGCTCGTCGAGCCGGACGTTGAGCTGCAAGACTGCGACGTTGACGGCGACAACGCCGCCGAGGAGAGCGCCGAGGACGACGATCCAGAGGACGCCGCCGAAGGCGCGCGGGCGAGCGACGGGGCGAGTCGCGGGCTTCCGACGCGTTCGCGGCCGTGGGAGCGCGTGAGCGTCCGCCGCCGAGCGGGCCGTCGCGACGCTACTCATGTCTTGACCGCCACGCGGAGCTTGGCCGACGCCGAACGGGGATTCCGCTGGAGCTCGCGAGCGCCGGGGCGGATCGGTCTGCGAGTGAGATCGCGCAGAACCGGCTCCTTGCCGCAGACGCAGATCGGGAAGTCGGGCGGGCAGGTGCAACCGCGCGCCTCCATGCGGATGAACTGCTTGACGAGCCGGTCCTCGAGCGAATGGAAGCTGATCACGGCGAGCCGGCCGCCGGGACGAAGCATCCTCACCGCCGCGGGAAGCGCGGCCTCGAGTGCGCCCAGCTCGTCGTTGACCGCGATCCGCAGCGCCTGGAAGACGCGCTTGGCTGGATGTCCCTCGCCGAAGCGCGCCGGCGTTGGGATCGCGTGCTTGATCGTCTCCACCAGGTCGCTCGTGCGCTCGAACGGGCGCTCGGCGCGGCGGCGCACGATCGCGCGCGCGATCGGCCGGGCGTAGCGCTCCTCCCCGAAGCGGCGGAAGATCAGCGCGAGCTCGCGTTCCTCGGCCTCGTTGACGAGGGCGCGGGCCGAGAGCTCGGCCGAGGGATCCATGCGCATGTCGAGCGGCGCGTCAGCAGCGTAGGAGAACCCGCGCTCAGGCCGGTCGACCTGCATCGAGGAGACGCCGAGATCGAGCAGGATCGCGTCCGCCTGGACATCGTTGGCCGCAAGCTGGCCGAGCACGAGCGAGAACTCGCCGCGCAGTAGCCGTGCCTGGACGCCGATCCGGGTCTTGAAGCGGTCGAAGTACGCGCGCACCGAGGGATCGCGGTCGATCGCGATCAGCTTTCCCTCCCCGGCGAGGTCGGCGGCGAGCAGGCTCGAATGGCCGCCCGCGCCGAAGGTGGCGTCGATCACGGTCTCCCCCGGTTGCACGGCGAGTTGCTCGCGCACCTCCTCCGAAAGAACCGGGACATGATCAGAGGCGCTTGTCTGCAAGACGTTCGGCAACATCGTCTGCGCTCCCTTCGAACGAGGTGACCTGGGCAGCCCAGGAGGTGCGATTCCAGATCTCGAGGTGGTCGCGGACACCGGCCACGACGACCTCCCGGCCGAGGCTCGCGTAGGTCACGAGCGCGGGCGGGACGAGCACCCGACCTTGC
This sequence comes from Gaiellaceae bacterium, assembly GCA_051005735.1. GTDB lineage: Bacteria > Actinomycetota > Thermoleophilia > Gaiellales > Gaiellaceae > Gaiellasilicea. The sequence goes on from JBPCJB010000084.1 coordinate 2,533, forward strand.
TTGTCGAGCGCGGCGTCGGTACCGGCGGCGAAGAGGTGGCGCATCAGCTGCCGCGCTTCCTTCGTGAGAGGATCGAGCGGCGCCAGACGCTCCTCGACTCGCGCATACCAATCGGCGCGGGCGAAGACGTCGAGACAAGCGTCGAGACCCCGCGTGAGGACGACGCCGTCCGCGAACGCATCGCGGAAACGGGCCGGCAGCGTGACCCGGCTCTTGTCGTCGATGGAGTGCTCGTATTCGCCGAAGAACATCGTCGCCCACCTGTCTCGCTCATGCGCAGTCCGCCACTTTCCCCCACTCTAATCCACTACTCCCCACTTGTCCACCCCTGCGCGGTATTTCGTGCGCGGAAACCAACCTGACGGCTACGGCGCGAGGGCGGCCGCGAAGACGCCGCGTCCGGTGAGCGCTGCGGCGCCGCAGCGGGCCGCGAGCTCGAGCGCGTCGGGCGTCGGTAGGCCCTGCGCGAGCGCGAAGGTGAGCCCGGCGGCGAAGCAGTCACCGCAGCCGTAGGCGTCTTCGATCGGCCGGGACGGCGGAGTCGCGCTGTAGGGACCGCCCGGCTGCGCCCAGCCGCCGAGCGCGCCCGCAGTCGAGACCACGAGTCGCGGCGGCGGCTCGAGCTCGCCCGGCTGGTAGCGCTCGCTCTCGTCTTCGCCGCTTCCGACGAGCGCGTCGAGCTGCACGCCGCTCGTCCGCAGCGTCGCGAGCTCGCGCGCGGTCGCCACGAGGATCGGAGCGCGTCGCGCGTGACGGAGCGCGCCAAGATCTCCGCTGACGAAGTACACGGCATCGGCACGAGCAAGCGATTCCCACGGGATCGCCCCGTCGTCGCCGAGGGGCCTCAGCTTCTCTCCGAGCACGGTAATCGTTCGCTCCCCTTGCTCGTCCACGTGGCAGAACGCTCGCCGCTGCGGCTCGGGACGAAAGACCGCCTGCATCTGGACACCTCCGCCTACGAGCTCTGCGTGCGCTCGCCGGCCGAGCTCGTCGTCGCCGAGCACGGTGAGAAGCGACGTCTCCGCGCCGAGCCGAACGAGCTGTAGCGCAGCGACCGCCCCGCCGCCGCCCGCCTGGGCCCAGGTCTCGCCGGCGCGAACGATCGCTCCCGGTCGCGGCACGGCCTCGACGCGCGCGAACTCGACCCATTCGACATGGCCGACGACGGCTATCCGCATCCGGCAACTCTCACAGATGCGAGTCGACTGACGTTTCGGAGGATGATGAGCGCAATGACCGCCATTCCTCCGTTCGAGCGCTTCTACGTCGAGGAGCGCGAGATCGTGCTCGGCTTCCTGCGCAAGCGGCTGGCCCGCGACGCCGCTGAGGACGCGTTCCAGGAGACCTTTCTCCGCGCGCTCCGCGCGTACGACCGGCTCGAGCACGGCGAGCACCTGCGCGCCTGGGTGCTGACGATCGCGGCCAGAATCGCGATCGACACCGGCCGCCGAACGCGACCGACAGCCCACGAGCTACCCGAGCTCCCGGTTGTCGACGGGCGGCCCGCCTATGCCGAGATCGAGCACCTGGCCGATCGGCTGCCGCCGACCGAGCGGGCAGCCGTCGTGCTCCGCTACGCCTACGACCTCGCCTACGACGACATCGCGACCGCGCTCGGCTCGAGCCCGGAGGCGGCTCGCCAGGCCGCGTCGTCCGGAATCCGCCGTCTACGCCACACCGAATCACCACCGGGAGGAACGTCATGAATCTCACCACCGAGCTCGACCGGCGCTTTCGAGACGCCGCTGCCGCCGAGAATCTGCTCGACGTCGGCTTCGATGTCGTCGACTCGCCAATCGGCCCGCTCCTCGTCGCCGCCACCGGCCGTGGGATCTGCCGCGTGTGGTTCAAGCCCGACCCGGAGCAGCAGCTCGACTCGCTCGCGCGCACCTTCGGATCGCGCGTTCTTCGCTCCCATGCCTCGGTCGAGAGCGCGCACCGACAGCTCGACGAGTACTTCGCCGGCCGTCGCGAAGGCTTCGAGCTCGAGGTCGACTTGCGCGTGGCCGCTCCTTTCGCCCGGCACGTGCTCGAAGAGCTCGCGCGCGTCCCGTACGGGCAGACGACGACCTACGGCACCCTCGCCGCCCGCGTCGGCGCACCCAGCGCCGCCCGCGCCGTCGGCACCGTGATGAACCGGAACCCGATCCCGATCGTGCTTCCCTGCCACCGCGTCGTCGGCGCGAACGGCAGCCTGACCGGCTACGCCGGCGGGCTCGACGTGAAGGAGCGGCTGCTGCGCCTCGAGGGAGCGCTCCTCTAGTCGATCGGGCTCCAGTCGAGCAGCCGAGACTCAGACATGAGCAAGCACCAGGTCGAGCGGCCGCGGGACGCGGGTGAGATCGAGCGCAGCGACGAGCAAGCGCGCGTAGCGGATCTTCCGGCCGCCACCGCTGCCCATGAAGCGCCGAAGCTGCTCCTCAGTGCTCCGTCCTCGCCACGGAGGCTGCCTCTGGAGGCTGCGGAAGGCGCCAAGGTCTCCCTGGACGCCGATGATCTCTTGCACGGTGTCGGCACCGAGGGAGCGGATCAGCTCGTCCTCCAGGTCTGCGACGCACACGTAGAAACCCAGCCGTTCCAGATCGGCGCGAGTGAGGTGGGAACCGAGGCCTGCACACTCGAGACCGCGCCGGAAGTCGCCCTCCTCTGCGGCGTCGCAGAGCCCCGCCAGCCTGACGTCGAACCCCCGAGGGCCGAACAGATTCAGGAACCTTCCAATGGCCTGCGCCCCTCCGATTGGCACAACGGAAACGCCCTCGGCTTCGAGATTCCGTTGACGACGCTCAGCGAGCGCTTCGAGCGCGCCCTGGTCGCTGGTCCCCTCGACGAGCACGACCGCACGTGGGGCGACGCCCACGGCCGGCACGCGTGCTGCAGCAGCATATGGAGCGCCCATACCACCGTCCGCAAATTCGACGCCTGCCACGTGAAATCGCCGCTTCTCGTGCACGTTCGTATCTTCACAGCTCGCATACGCCCCGCGACGGAACGGCCCAGGATGGCCCGGCCACTGAGGAGCACGTCGTTGGGGCGCTTCCGGCGCAGAGCGTTCGCCGATCGGGGTCTAGCTCAATCGATCAGCCGGTAGCCGACGCCCCAGACGTTGACGACGAAGCGGTCGCCGCTCGAGCGGACGAGCTTCGAGCGCAACCGCGAGACGTGGGAGTCCAGAGTGCGGGTTCGACAATGCCCCCGAAATCCCCAGACGTCGCGGAGCAGCTCGTCCTTCGTGAAGACGCGCCTCGGATCGGCGGCGAGCTTGCAGAGGAGCGCGAACTCCTTGCCGGCGAGCGGCACCACCTCGCCCCGGATCGCGACCTGTCTCGTCGCCCGATCGACGACGAGGTCGCCGACCTCGAGGCGGTCGCCCGCGGCGGGTGCGGAGCGGCGGAGGACTGCGCGGATGCGCCCGAGGAGCTCCGCGTAGACAATCGGCCGCGGCACGTAGTCGTCGGCGCCCCACTGGAAGGCACGGACGCGATCGACGGCGTCGGATCGCTCAGGCCCGAGCACGATCACCGGCACCTCCCGGTTCCAGCTCCGCCCCGGCTCGCCGGCGCGCAGCTGCGCGCAGAGATCGAGCTCCGAGACGAGCACGAGATCAGGCAGTCGCCGCTCCGCAAGGTCGAGCGCTTCGCCGCCAAAGCGGGCGTTCAGGACCTCGAAGCCGTCCGTCAGGAGCTGCCGTTCGAGGTAGTCGCGACTTTCGGTCTCCGAGTCTGAGAGGAGGACGGCGGCGGCCATGAGGTCGAAGCTAGCATCGGCGTCTCCGGGCCGACAGATGTCCTTTGTCTCTATTTCTCAACGGTTCCTCCCCAGCCGTCCGGCCGGCGCACGGCGGTTCGGGACAGTCCCGCTCATCCTCGCTCTCGCCGCTTTCGTGCTCGTCGCCTGCGCCGCGGGCGGCGGCGCCGGCTGGCAGAGGCACGCGTCGCTGCCCGAGCCGCGCACCGAGGTAGCCGCCGCGATCGCGAACGGGGCGATCGTCGCGGTGGGCGGCTTCGAGTCGTCCGGCTCGAACTCACAGCGGGCGGATGCCTACTCGATCACCGCGAACCGCTGGCGCCGGCTGCCCGAGCTGCCGGTCGCCGTCGACCACGCGGCTGCCGCAAGTGCGAACGGAAACGTCTACGTGATCGGCGGGTACGGGGCCGACCGGCGACCGCTGCGGACCGCCTTCATCCTCGGGTCGGGCAGCTGGCGCGCGCTCACACCCTTGCCGGAGGCACGCGCCGCGGCCGCCGCGGCGGTCGTCGGCGACGTTCTCTACGTCGTCGGCGGAGTCGATGCCCGTCGGGGTCTCGCCCGCGTCGCCTTCGCGCTCGATCTCCGGACCGGACGCTGGTCGCGCCTTCCCGGCCCGACTCCGCGTGAGCACCTCGCGGCGGCGGCCGGGAACGGACTCGTCTACGCCCTCGGCGGCCGACGCGCCGGGTACGACACGAACGTCGCGCTACTCGAGGCTTACCACCCCGCGACCCGGCGCTGGTCGCGCCTCCCGCCCATCCCGAAGGCGCGCGGCGGCACCGGCGCCGCGTTCGTCGCAGGTCGGCTCGTCTCGATCGGCGGCGAGGAGCCGGCCGGAACGATCGCGAGCGTCTTCGCGTATACGCCGCGCGACCGGCGCTGGCGCCGGCTCGCGGACCTCCCGACCCCGCGTCACGGCCTCGGCGTCGTCGCCCATCGCAACCGCGTCTACGCCGTCGCCGGCGGCCCGCGACCGGGCCTGACGACGAGCGGCGCGGTCGAGAGTCTCCGGATCCCTCGCCGCTAGCTCTACAGCCGGCCGGAGCGGACGACGCCGAGCAGGAGCCAGAACCCGAGCCCGCCCGAGAGCAGGAACCCGAGCACCGAGAGGAAGTGGACTCCGAAGAGCTGAGGTCCTTCGGTCGCGAGGATCCCGATCAGCGCCGAGCCGAGCAGTCCCCCGGCGACGACGAGCGCCACGACGACACGGTTGATCGCCACGTCCAGCTTGTGCATGAACTCGTCGAGCCCCTTGTGCACGAAGCCGACCTCGATCTGGCCGTCGCGGATCTCCTGCAGCACGTCGTGCACCTGGTAGGGCAGCTCGCGCGCGATCCCGAAGAGCTCGCGCCCCTCCTTCTGCGCGCGGGACGCGAGCCGCTGCGGGGTGAAGCGCTCGAGCATCAGCGCCCGCGCGTACGGCTGCGCCACCTCGAAGACGTTGAAGCCGGGATAGAGGTCGATCCCGACCGAGCCCAACGTCGCGATCGCCTTGTCGAGCATCACGAACCGCGTCGGCAGCCGCAGGTTCATCGCATAGATCAGCGCGAACCCCTCGCGGATCACCTGGATCGGATCGATCTCGGCGAGGCTCGCGCCGTAGTAGCGGTAGTAGAGGTCGCGGAGCTCGGTCGTGAACTCCTCCTCGCGCTCCTTCGGATAGCGAACTCCAAGCTCCGCGAGGCGGCGCGGCATCCCCTCGATGTTCTCGCTGGCTGCCGCGATGAAGAGACCGGTCAGCTTGCTCATGTCCGCCTCGGTCAGCTTCCCCACGAGCCCGAAGTCGACGAGACCAATCCGGGCGCCGTCGAGCACGAGCACGTTCGCCGGATGCGGGTCCGCGTGGAAGAAGCCGTGACGGAAGATCATCTCCATCCAGGTCTCGGTGATCCGGTAGGCGAGCTCGCGCCGCTCCTCGACCGAGCTCGCCTCGAGGTCGAGATCGGCGAGCTGGACTCCCTTCAGGAACTCGAGCGTCAGGATCCGGTTGCCGGAGTAGGTGCGGTAGACCTTGGGCACGAGCACGAGCTCCGAGCCTGCGAAATTGCGGCGGAAGGTCTCGGCGTTCCGGGCCTCGAGCCGGTAGTCGAGCTCTTGCCGGATCGAGCGGGCGAACTCGTCGACGAGCGCGCTCGCGTCGATGAAGTCGAGCGAGCGGACGCGCTCCTTGACGATGCGCGCCGCCTGGTAGAGGAGCGCGAGGTCGGACTCGATCTGGCGCGGAGCGTTCGGCCGCTGCACCTTGACCACGACGCGGTCGCCGTTCGGCAGCGTCGCCCGGTGCACCTGGCCGATCGAGGCGGCTGCAATCGGTAGCTCCTCGAAGGAGAGGAAGGCCTGCTCGAGCGAGAGCCCGAGCTCGGCCTCCACGACCGCGCGCGCCTGCTCGAACGGGAACGGCCGGACGTCGTCCTGAAGCGCGCGCAGCTCGGCGACGATGTCCGGCGGGACGATGTCCGGCCGGGTCGAGAGGAGCTGGCCGAACTTGACAAAGGTCGGCCCGAGCTCGTCGAGGAGCTCGCGCAGGTGACGGCCGCGGTCCGAGCCCGCATCGGCGTCGAGCTCGACGCGGGACGTCCACGGGAGGATGTCCGTCAGCTTGTGGCGCTCGAAGAAGTAGCCGAACCCGTGCCGGACCGCGACCTGTGCGATCTCGGAGAGGCGACCGATCTTGCGAGTGCGGGGAGGCACGGCCATGCGAGGAGTGTTGCACGGAGCTCTCAGCGCAGGTGCCGCGCGCCCCAGACCCGGCCGGGGAAGATAGGGACGTGGACGAAGGGACGATGCTGCTCCTGATCGGCGCCGTGCTCGCGGCGAGCATCATCGTCGCTCTCGGTGCGGCCCGAACCGGGCTGCCGGTGCTCGTCGCGTTCCTCGGGCTCGGGATGCTGCTCGGCTCGGACGGGCCGGGCGGGGTCGACTTCGACGACGCCGAGCTGGCGCGCGAGGTCGGGATCGTGGGCCTCGCCCTGATCCTCTACGAGGGCGGGCTGCAAACGTCCTGGCGCCGGCTCCGCAGGGTCGCTGCTCCCGCCGCCCTGCTCAGCACCGTCGGCGTGGTCGTGTCGGCGGTGCTCGGTGGGGCGGCCGCCCACGTCCTCTTCGAGCTCACCTGGCTCGAGGCGATTCTGCTCGGCGCGGTCGTCGCCTCGACCGACGCTGCCGCCGTCTTCGCAACGCTTCGCTTCACGCACATCCGCCGCGGGCTCGCGCGGACGCTCGAGGCGGAGTCGGGCGGGAACGACCCGATGGCGATCGCGCTGACTCTCGGACTGATCGCCTGGATCGAGCGGCCGAACTCGTACGGGCTCGACGATCTGACGCTCGTCATCGTGCAGCAGCTCGGCCTCGGCCTCGTCGTCGGCGTCGCGCTGGGCGTGGTCGCGGCGTGGGTCTTCGGTCGGCTGCCCCACTCGATCGGGGCGTTCGCGCCCGTCGCCTCGGTCGCAGCCGCGGCGCTCTCGTTCGGCGCGGCCGACGTGATCGGCGGCAGCGGCTTCCTCGCCGTCTACCTGGTCGGGCTCGCCGTCGGCAGCACGCCGTCTCGCTACCGGCGGCAGCTCGTCGCGTTCCACGAGGGGCTCGCGTTCCTTGCTCAGGTGGCCCTCTTCGTCGTTCTCGGCCTGCTCGTCTTCCCGAGCGAGCTGCCGGAGGTCGCCCTGCCGGGGCTCGCTCTCGCCCTGCTCCTGATGCTCGTCGTCCGACCGACTGCCGTGTTCGTAGCGACCGCTCTGAATGCCTTCGACAACCGGGAGCGGGCGCTGCTCGGCTGGGCCGGCCTCCGTGGCGCCGTTCCGATCGTGCTCGCGACCTTCGTGCTCTCGTCGAGCGTCGCCGAAGCGAACACGATCTTCAACGCCGTCTTCTTCGTCGTCGTCGTCTCGGCGATCGTCCAGGGGACGACCCTCGAATGGGTCGCCGGCCGGCTCGGCCTCCTCTCCCCCGCACCCGCGCGTCAGGAGGCGCCACTCGAGGTCGGGCTCGAGACGAAGCTGGACCTCGTCGACTTCGTGGTCGCTCCCGGCCACGCGATCGCCGGCGCGGCGGTGCGGGAGACCGGCCTACCGCGGACCGCGATCATCGCGGTCGTCCGGCGCGGCGACGACGCGATTCCGCCGCGCGGAAGCACGATCCTGGAGCCGGGCGACCGCCTCTACGTGCTCGCCCCGCACGCGATGCGAAAGGACGTCGAGGACGTCTTCGCCCGCTGGCGCCGACGGGTCTAGCGCTGGCCGCGGCGCGGACGAACGTGGCGACGTCGGTCTGCAGCGACATCACCGCATACTCCAGGCTCTGCAACGATCTCCGTCCCGCCTCCTCGTCGACCGAGCCGCAGGCGTCGCGGAGGATCACAGGGATCGAGGCCGTAGGCGTGCTGCACCGCCCTAGTCTGCCGGTCCAATGGCTTCCAGGCGTCGGTTGCCGTAAGAATCCGGTCCCGCTCTACGTCTCCTTGGGCGGGCGCTCCAGCAGCTTCAGCCGGTGCTCGACCTGGGCCACCCGCAGCTCGAGGGCGGCGAACTCCTCCCGCGTGACGAGGCCGAGCTCGCGAGCGATCCGGTCGCCGGTCTCCTGCGGCAGGTCGCCGAGCTTGCCGGCGCTCGCACGGAGCTGCGCGCCGAGCTCCTCGACGAGCTGGCGGAGCGCGAAGGTGGTGTTATCTCGCTCGGCCATGCGGGCGGGACTTGCGTCGCTGCCGGCGACGCTCGCGCTTCGCATCGTTCGTCGCGCGCGGCGCCTCCGGCTCGCCGTCACCCGGTGTCGCCACGGGGATCAGCTCAGGCGCCGGCTCGGCCGCTGCGAGCGACTCGGCCTCGTCGAACAGGGCGCCGACCGCGCTCGCGTCGCGCAGCTCGGTGTCGTCGCGGCGGCGCGCGTACTCCGGCTCGCGCTCCTTCAGCATCGCGACGAGCGGCGCGGCGATGAAGATCGAGGAGTAGGCGCCGGCGCCGATCCCGACGAGGAGGGCGAAGGCGAAGTCCTTCAGGGTCTCGCCGCCGAAGAAGTAGAGCGTCGTGATCGGGAGCAGCGTGATGAAGGTCGTCGCGAGCGAGCGCGGGATCGTCTCCCAGAGCGAGACGTTCGCCATCACCCGGAACGACGTCCGCTTCATCAGCGGGATGTTCTCCCGGATCCGGTCGAAGATGATGATCGTGTCGTAGATCGAGTAGCCGAGGACGGTGAGCACGGCGGCGACCGTCGCGGTCGTCACCTCCCGCCCGAGCAGGGCGTAGATCCCCACGGTGATCAGGACGTCGTGGAGCATCGAGACGATCACCGGGCCGCTGAACTTGGGCTGGAAGCGCAGCGAGATGTAGATCACGATCAGGAGGAGCGAGGCGAGGATCGCGAAGATCGCTCCTTCCGCGATCTGGCGGCCGAAGCTCGCGGAGACAGTCTGGATGCTCGACTCGGCCCCGAAGCGGTCGTTCAGAGCTTCGGTCAGCCGCGTCTGCTCCGCCTGCTCGAGCGACTCGGTCTGGAGCTGGAACTCGCCGTAGCTGTCGCTCGGGCCGACCGCGCCGCGACCCTGGATCTGGGCGCTGCCGAGATCGAGCTCGCCCGCTTCGGCGCGCACGTCCTCGAGCGGGACGGGCTGGGGGGTCGTGAACGTGACCTTCGTGCCTCCCTCGAAGTCGATCCCGAGGTTGAGCCCGTTGACGAGGAGCGTGCCGAGCGAGAGCAGCAGCACCACGCCCGAGATCGCGAACCAGCGGTTGCGCAGGCCGACGAAGTCGCGGCGGATCCACTTCGGCGGCTCGCCCTCGGCGCCCATCAGCCGCGGGTTGTCGAACCACTTGAACCCGGCGAGCAGACCGAGGATCGCGCGCGTCGCGGCAACGGCGGTGAGCAGCGACATCAGCGTTCCGATCAGGAGCATCAGCGCGAAGCCCTTGACGCCGGCGGTGGCGACGAGGAAGAGCACGGTCGCCGTGATCGCGGTGACGACGTTCGCATCGATGATCGTCGCGAAGCCCTTCCCGTAGCCGGCGGCGATCGCGGCGCGCACGGACTTGCCGGCGCGGTACTCCTCCTTCACCCGCTCGAAGATGACGATGTTCGCGTCGGCGGCGACACCCAGCGTGAGGATGATCCCGGCGAAGCCCGGCAGGGTCAGCGTCACGTTGAAGACGAGAATCGCGGCGTAGAGGAAGGCCGCGTAGATCCCGAGCCCGATCACCGCGACGACCCCGAGGACGCGGTAGAAGATGAGCAGGAAGAGCGCGACGGCCATGAGCCCCGCGATCGCCGCGAGCTTCGCCTCGGCGAGCGAGTCCTGGCCAAGCGAGGCCGAGATCGTCGTCGACTCCAGTGTCTGGAAGGTGACGGGTAGGGCGCCGGACTGGAGCACGAGCGCGATGTCCTGCGCCTCGCCGAGCTCGCCGATGCCGGTGATCTGGGCGGCGTTGCCGCGGATCCCGTTCGGGTTGTCCCGGAAGTCGATCGACGGCCACGACTTGATCTGGCGGTCGAGCACGATCGCGAAGTGCTGGACAAAGTTCCGGTAGTCGCCCTGGCCGCCGCCGATCGTGTTGAACTTGAGCTTTCCGCGCTGGGCCTCCCGGGCGGTGATCTCGCCGAACTTGTCGCCGCCCGAGTCGGTGAACTGCATCGAGACGATCGGCTGGCCGCTCTGCGTGTCGAAATCCTGCCTGGTGCCGGAAAGGCGCAGGTCCTCACCGGTCATCTCCGGAACGGCCGTGCCTGCGTCGATCGCCGCCTGGCTGCGGTCGAACTTGAAAAGGTAGTAGTAGTTCTGCTGCGGCGACTCGCCGGCGACGCCGGGGCAGACGACCTCGCCGATCCCGCACTCGACGACGACGGTGCTGGGCGGCACGCCGAACGTTCTCCAGCCCTTCGGCAGCTCGCCCCGCTCGCCCTCCTCGCCGACGACGTCCGACTGGAGGAGCGCAGCCCGCGTCGCTTTGGGGCCGGCGACGACCTTCTTCGTCTCGTCGAAGAGATACCAGGTGTCGGTCGTTCCCTCCTCGACCTGCGACTGCTGGCCGGAGAGGAGCGCGAAGATCGACTCGGTCGCGACCGGGAACTGCTGCGCGTCGATCGAGGGCCGGACGAGGTTCGCCTCGAGGTCGAAGAGCTCGAGCTGCGCCGTCTGGCCGATGATCTCGAGCACCCGCTCCGGGTCGTCGACACCGGGGTAGTCGACCACGATCTGGTTCTCGCCCTGCTTGCGGATGT
>JBPCJB010000085.1:0-8725 GCA_051005735.1 Gaiellaceae bacterium
CGGGCCATTCTCGCGCGGACACCGAGTCTGCTTAGCCTGGCGGGCAGCGTGCCGGTGCCGGCCGAGAAGCGCGGAATTCGGTGGGAGGAGGTACGGCGGCAGACGCGGGCTGCGCGCGCACGTACCCGCCGGTGACGGCGTTTGTCGACACCAACGTCATCGTTCGGCATCTGACAGGCGACCCATCGGATCAGGCAAAGCGCGCGACCGAGTTCCTGGCCGACGCCGAGGCACTCGTACTCACGGATCTCATCTTCGCCGAGGTCGTCTATGTCCTGGAATCGTTCTACGAGCTCGAGCGTCAGCAAGTCGCCGAGCGTCTGCGAGCTGTGATCGGGTTTCCGGCGATCGTCGTTCTCGATGCTTCTCTGCTCCTCCGCGCGCTCGAGGTGTATGAGGTGCACCGGATCGATTTCGCTGAGGCTTACCTCACCGCGTGCGCGGAGGCGTCCGGGATCGGGGCGGTGGCGTCGTTCGATCGGACGATCGACCGGGTTGGGACCGTCCAGCGGATCGAGCCCGGCGTCTGATCCGATGCTGCTGTGATCCGCTTGGGGCCGTCAGAATCCGCCCTCTCCGGTGTGGGACTTCCCCAAATACTTCCCCACAGCGCAGAAAAGACCTGCAAATCAACTAGTTAGCACCAGCTCGACAAGCTGGGGGTCACTGGTTCGAGCCCAGTACCGCCCATGACAAAAGGCCCCGCAAATGCGGGGCTTTCGCGTCTTCAAGTCGCTCGGGAGGTTCGGCGTGCGAGGATCGGGTAGGCGAGTGGAGTGAGATACGTCGTCGCCGTCGCCGTGGTGCTCGGGCTGGGGTTCATCTCGGGAGCCGCGGTCGCAAATCTTCCTGCTGCCCCGGGGATCACGACGACGCTGCCGGTCACGACCGTGCTGCCAACGGTTACGGCAACTCTGCCCGTCACGACCGCGGTACCGACCGTGACCGCGACTCTCCCGGTCACGACGGCGACGCTGCCTGTGACGACGGCTACTGTGCCGCCGGTCACCGTCACGACGCCGGTCACCGTCACGACGCCGGTCACGACGGCTACGACGCCGGCGGTCACTGCCACGGTGCCCGCGACGGCACCTCCGCCGCCGAGACCTCCGGCCACGGCGCCACCCGCACCGCGCGCCACTCCGCCGAGGCCCTCCACAACCGCGACCACAACGACGGCGCCTGCGTCCACGCCCGGCGCGACGTCTCCGTCTGAGCCGCCTCCCGCGACGGCCGGCTCGGGCGAGAGCCCGTCCTCGCCGGGCGGCAGTGCGACCGGCGGGGCACCGCCCTCGTCTTCGTCGTCGACCGGGTCTGCTCCGGCAATCACGAGCCTGCGCAGCTCGCGCCCCGCGATCGCCTCGACGGGGTCAAGGGCTCGCCGCTCGATTCTCGTTCGCTTCCGGCTAGACCGGGCCCGTCGTCTGCGGGTGAGCGTCGTCCAGCTCTCGCCCCGCTGCCGCGTCGTCGGCCGGTTCGCCGTCCGTGGCCGCGTCGGCTCGAACGTCGTGCGCTTCGACCGGAGTCTTCAGGGCCGCAGGCTGCCGGCCGGCACCTATCAGCTCCAGCTTCGGGCGCCTGGCGTGACCACCCGTCGAGTCACCGTGGTGATCTCCGACGCCGCTCGCCCATCCGCGGCTGCGATCACTGCGGCGCGGCGGCGAAACGTCTGCACTGCGGAGCAGGCGCAAGTGGTCGGTGGAATCGGCTCCATTGACTCGGGATCGGCTGAGAGCGCCCCGGGCGCTCCGGGCGCTCAGACGGGACCTGACGCTGCAAGCGAGCCGGGAACCGAGACCGGGAGCAGCCCGAGCCCGAGCCAGCCCGTCGCGTCGCGATCAGTCTCCGCGGGCGAGCCCGACGAGGGCCTCGGGATCGAGGCGTTCACTCCGGGCCGACTCGCAGACGAGGTTCCGGAAAGTCTCCTCGGGAGTCTCCTGCTCATCGTCGCCGTCCTCCTCCTCGCGCTCGCCGCCCTCCCGCGAGTCGCGATTCCCGACCCCAGGCTCGGTCGAATGCTCGGCGCGAGGAGGGTCGAGTTGGCCGCCGTCGGCGCGAGCCTCTTCCTCGGCGTGCTCCTCGTGGTCGGCCTCGCCTAGACGCGGCTCGCGGCGACCGCTGCCTGGCCGTAGCTGATCCCGCCGTCGTTCGGCGGTACGAGCCGGTGGGTGAGCACCCGGAAGCCGAGGCTCTCGAGCCGTCGCCGTGTCGAGGAGAGCAGGCGCAGGTTCTGGAAGCTGCCGCCCGAGAGGACGACGGTGCGCGGCTCGGCCGCTTCTGCGCACGCCTCGGCAGCGGCGGCAGCAATCGTCTCGTGGAAGGCGGCGGCGATCTCTGGGCGGTCGCCGCCGGCGCGGAGCGCCAAGTAACAGTCTGTTACCAGGGCCGTTCCGTCGCCGAACCGCCACGCCCACGGATCGGCCGCTGCGTCGCCCGCGAGCTGCTCGAGCTCGATTGCCGCCTGACCCTCGTAGGTGACGGAGTCGCGCACGCCGAGCACCGCAGCGACGGCGTCGAACAGCCGCCCCATCCCGGACGAGAGCGGCGCGTTCACCTTCAGCGCATGGCGCACCACCTCCCAACGCTCCCACGGCACGGGCTCGCCGGCGCGCTCGAGGCAGGCAGCCGCCACCCGCCAGGGCTCGCGAATCGCGGCTTCGCCACCCGGCAGCGGGATTGGCTCCAGATGCGCGAGCCGCTCGAACGAGTTCAGGTCGCAACGCAGCAGCTCGCCGCCCCAGAGCGTCCCGTCGGTCCCGTAGCCGGTGCCGTCGAAGACGAGCGCGAGCGCGGGGCCGGTCTCGCCGTGCTCGGCCAGGCACGCCGCCGCATGGGCGTGGTGATGCTGAACGCCGACGAGCTCGGCGTCCTGCTCGAGCGCCCATTTCGTGGCCAGGTACTCGGGGTGCAGGTCGTGCGCGATCACCTCCGGCTCGGCGCCGAGCATCGCGAGATAGAGCTCGAGATCGGTGAGGAAGGCGCGGTAGGCGAGCTCCGAGTCGAGATCGCCGAGGTGCGGGGAGAGGAACGCCTGCGCTTCGCGGGCGACGCAGAAGGTGCTCTTCAACTCCGCGCCGGCGGCCACGATCGGCCGCGCAGCCCGAACGGGTAGCGGAAGCGCGCCGGGCGCGTACCCGCGCGAGCGGCGGATCGGGTAGGCGGCGCGGACGACCGAGTCCTCGCAGCGGCGGTGGATCGGCCGGTCGTGGGCGAGGAACGCGTCGGCGATCCCGCCGAGCCGCTCCCGAGCCTCATCGTCCTCGTGCGCGATCGGCTCGTCCGAGCGGTTGCCGCTCGTCAGCACGAGGGCTCCGCCAAACTCGGCAAGCAGGAGGTGATGGAGTGGGGTGTAGGGCAGCATCACGCCGAGCCACGGCGTCGCCGGCGCGACGGACGGCGCCACAAGGGCGTCCGCGCGCCGACGAGCCAGCACGATCGGCCGCTCGCGGGAGTGGAGGAGCGCTGCCTCCTCGGCGGTCAGGTCGACAAGAAGCTCCGGCTCGCTCGTCAGCACCGCGAACGGCTTGTCCTCGCGCAGCTTGCGTGCGCGCAGCCGTCCGACGGAGGCCTCGCTCGCCGCGTCGCAGGCGAGGTGGTAGCCGCCGAGCCCCTTGACGGCGAGAATCGAGCCGTCGCGGAGTAGTCGAGCGGCATCCTCGATCGGGATCGAGACCTGCGGGCCGCAAACCGGGCAGGCGATGGGCTCGGCATGGAAGCGCCGGTTGCGGGGATCCTCGTACTCGCGGCGGCAGTCGGCGCAGAGCGGAAAGCCCGCCATGGTCGTCAGCGGCCGGTCATAGGGAACGCCGGTCACGATCGTGAAGCGCGGGCCGCACTGCGTGCAGTTGACGAACGGGTAGCGGTAGCGCCGATCGTCGGGATCGAAGAGCTCGCGCACGCAGTCCTCGCAGGTCGCGACGTCCGCCGGAATCAGCGCCGAGCTCCCGTGCGCCCGGCTGACGTGGATCCGGAACTCGGTCTCGCCGCGCAGCTCGACCCTCCGCGTCTCGACCGAGTCGACCTGGGCGAGGGGCGGCGCCTCCTCGCGGAGCGCGCTCTCGAACCGCTCGAGCGCCGGCCCATCGCCCTCCACCTCGATCACGACACCCTCGCCGTCGTTCAGGACGAAACCTCCGAGCCCCTGCGTCCGCGCGATCCCGTAGACGAAGGGCCGAAAGCCGACGCCCTGCACGATCCCCTTGACGACGAAGGCGCGACGCTCCACGGTCCGACATGATGCCCGCACCGTTAGGAGGTGATCCATGCAGCGCTCGAACCTGCTCGAAGGGGGCGACCTTCATCGCCTCGTCGTCGACAACATCACGGAGCTCGTCGCGCTCGTCGACCCGGTCGGCGTCGTCCTCTACGCCTCGGCCGCGCACGAGCAGAAGCTCGGCTACGCGCCCGAGGAGCTGATCGGCGGCGCGCTGACTACGCTGATCCACCCTGAAGATCTCGGGCGGGTAGGGGACGCACTCGACGCGTGCGCGACCGACGGGCGGGCGCACCTGGCCGAGTTCCGGATCCGCCACCGCGACGGTCGCTGGCTCGTCCTCGACGGGGGTCTGACCGCGATCGACGCCAACGGCGCAGAGCTCGTGCTCGTCACCGCGCGCGATGTGACCGAGCGCGCGCGTCGCGAGCGAGCGGAGCGCGAGTTCGTCGCGAACGCCGCTCACGAGCTCCTCACGCCGCTGACGGCGATGAACGCTGCGATCGACGTTCTCCAATGCGGCGCCAAGGAGATTCCCGCAGAGCGCGACGCCTTCCTCGCCGATCTCGAGCGCGAGGTCGACCGGCTCGGCAGGCTGGCGCACGCGCTCCTCGTGCTCGCCCGAGTCCAGGCGACGGCCGAGCCGGTCTCCGTGCAGCCCGTCGAGCTCTGCCCGCTGCTCCACGAGATCGCCGGGAGC
Source organism: Gaiellaceae bacterium (assembly GCA_051005735.1). Taxonomy (GTDB): domain Bacteria; phylum Actinomycetota; class Thermoleophilia; order Gaiellales; family Gaiellaceae; genus Gaiellasilicea. Next base: position 4,914 of record JBPCJB010000085.1, read on the forward strand.
CTTCGCGTGGGCGCGGAGATCGAGGTGGACGTCGTCTGCTCGGAGACCCTCGCGGCGCTCGCGGAGCGGGATCTGCTCGAACGGGCGCTCGCCAATCTCGCGGAGAATGCCGTCGCGCATACGCGACGCGGCTGCATCGTGCTCGCGGCCCGCCCGGGTGCCGAGGGCAGCGTCACGATCGAGGTGCGGGACACCGGCTCGGGGATGCCTCCCGACGAGCGCGAGCGCGCTTTCGAGCGCTTCTACCGAGTGGGTGCGCGCGGCGGAGAGGGATTCGGGCTCGGACTTGCGATCGTGCGCGAGGCCGTCCGCGTCCTCGACGGCACTGTCGAGATCGACTCCGAGCCGGGGATCGGCACTTCCGTTCGGCTCTCGCTGCCCGAGGCGGCAGCATGACGGCCCGTGTCCTCGTCGTCGAGGACGAGCCCACGATCCGCCGTGCGGTCGGCTACTCCCTCCGCCGCGACGGCTTCGACGTCGAGGAGGCCAGCGACGGCGGTGAGGCGCTCGCGCTGGCGGAGAACGACTTCGACGTGGTCATCCTCGATCTCGGCCTGCCGACCGTCTCGGGCACAGAGGTCCTGCGCCGCCTGCGGGCCGCGGGGCCGGTGCCGATCATCGTCCTGACGGCACTCGGCATGGAGTCCGACCGCATCCTCGGGCTCGAGCTCGGGGCCGACGACTACGTGACGAAGCCGTTCTCGATGCCGGAGCTGATGAGCCGCGTCCGCGCGATCCTGCGCCGCTGCGAGCTCGACGCGCTCCGCCGCGACCCCGTGCGCGTGGTTGGCGGGCTCCGGATCGACCTCGGCCGGCACCAGGTCTTCGTCGACGAGCGCTCGGTCTACCTGACCGCGTCCCAGTTCAAGGTGCTCGCGCTGCTCGCCGAGGAGCCCGGGGACGTCGTCAGCCGCCAGGCGATCATGCAGCGGCTCTGGGAGAGCGACTACGTGGGAGACGAGCACGTCTGCGACGTCCACGTCTCGAACCTCCGCCACAAGATCGAGCGCGACCCCCCGCACCCGCGCAGGATCGTGACCATCCGCGGCGTCGGCTACAAGCTCGTCGCCGCGTAGGCAGCGGCGACGAGCTCGGGCCGGCGTCTGTCAGCTGCTCGAGCCGCTCGCGGTACTCGTCGCTCGCGATCTCGCCGCGGGCGAAGCGTTCGGCGAGGATGTCTCTCGCCCGGTCGGCGCCGCTCGGGGTGTTGCCTCCCCGGCGCCGGCGTGTCGTGAGCCACACGATCGTTCCGATCGCGGCGATAGCAGCGGCCAGAGCGGCCACCAGCTGTGGTCCCCGTCGTGGGCGTGGCTTGCCAGCAATGTCTGGTGCAGCACGGTCATCTCCTTGTTGTCGAGGGATCGGGAGGCTCGACGTCGAGCCGGGGCGGGCGCCGGTCGAGCCAGGCGGGGATCCACCAGTTCGCCCGTCCGAAGAGCTGCATCAGGGCGGGGACGAGCACCATCCGGACGACGGTGGCGTCGAGGAGGATCGCGGTCGCCATCCCGACTCCGAGCAGCTTGAGGAAGATCTCGTCGCGCACGAGGCCGGAGGAGCAGATCGCCGCCATCCACACGATCGCGGCCGGCGACTCGCTGCTCTCCCCGTCGGTCACCCGAACCGTGATCGAGCGAATGGCTCACCGGCCGCCCCCGGACACCGCGCCGGAGCGCGACTGGACGAGCTCACGGCGCGCGAGCGCGAGGTGCTCGGGTTGATCGCGCGCGGGCTCTCGAACGGGGAGATCGCCGCCGAGCTCGTCGTCGAGGAATCGACGGTCAAGACCCACGTCAGGCACATCCTCCGGAAGCTCCGGCTCCGCGCCCGCGTCCAGCCGTGATCTTCGCCTACGAGAGCGGTCTCGCCCGAACGACGGTTGACGCCCGGCGGATCGAGGCGATTTCCGCCTCAAGAAATCGTGAGGAATCTTGCGGGAGCCCTGAGCGAGCGGGTTGCAGAGGTCGCTTAACATCGAGTCCGCCCGTGTGTCTCGCGATTCCAGGCCAGCTGCTCGAGTTCGTCGACGAGGCGAACCGGCTTGCACGTGTCGACGTTGCCGGGGTCGTCCGGAACGTGAACGTGGGACTGCTCGACGTCGATGGCAACTCGGCCGAGCCTGGGGACTGGGTCTTGATCCACGTCGGCTTCGCCCTCTCGAAGGTCGACGAGGAGGAGGCGATGGCGACGCTGCGGATGCTCCAGGGGATGGGCGCCGACTACGAGGCGGAGCTCGAGGAGCTCAAGGCCAGCGTGATCGAGTGAGCTGCACGGCTGACACCCACTGCATCACCTGCTCCGACGAAGGCGTCCCGATGCGAGTTGTCGCAGCGCCGGAGGATGGGATCGCTCGGTGCGAGGCGGACGGCGCCGAGAGCGAGGTCATGATCGACCTCGTCGCGCCCGTCACGACTGGCGACAGGCTCCTCGTCCATGCGGGCGTCGCGCTCGTGAGGCTCGCGTGAGGTACGTCGACGAGTATCGGGACGCGGAGCTCGGCCGGGTGCTCGCGGGCGAGATCGTCGCCACCGTAGAGCCGGGCCGCGAGTACAAGATCATGGAGGTCTGCGGCGGCCACACGCACACGATCTACAAGTACGGCGTCGACGACCTGCTCCCCGCGAACGTCGAGCTCGTCCACGGGCCTGGCTGCCCCGTCTGCGTGATCCCGATGGGTCGCGTCGACGACGCAATCGCGGTCGCCCACATCCCTGGTGTGATCTTCACCTGCTTCGGCGACATGATGCGCGTTCCCGGCGGTTCGGGCACCCTTCTCGACGCCAAGGCGCGTGGCGCCGATGTGCGGATGGTCTACTCGCCGCTCGACGCGCTCCGGATCGCCAGGGAGAATCCCGACCGCGAGGTCGTTTTCTTCGCCGTCGGCTTCGAGACGACCGCTCCCTCGACCGCGTTGACGCTGAAGCGCGCGAAGGCCGAGGGGACGCCGAACTTCTCCTGCTTCTCGAACCACGTCACGATCGTGCCGCCGCTGCGCGCGCTGCTCGAGTCGCCCGACCTGCGCCTCGACGGCTTCATCGGCCCCGGGCACGTCTCGACGGTCGTCGGCGCCCGCCCTTTCGAGTTCATCCCGGTCGACTACGGGAAGCCGGTGGTGATCTCGGGATTCGAGCCGCTCGATCTGCTCCAGTCGGTCTACATGGTGCTCCGGCAGCTCGTCGAAGAACGCTGCGAGGTCGAGAATCAGTACGCGCGCGTCGTCCCGGCAGACGGCAACCCGGCAGCGCTCGCCGTGCTCGAGGAGGTCTTCGAGCTCCGGCCGCACTTCGAGTGGCGAGGGCTCGGTTTCATCTCCCATTCCGGCCTCAAGCTCTCCGAGGCGTACGCGGACCTCGACGCGGAGTTGCGCTTCGAGATCCCCGGCGTCCGCGTCGCTGATCCCAAGGCCTGCCAGTGCGGAGAGGTGCTGAAGGGCGTGATCAAGCCCTGGGAGTGCAAGGTCTTCGGCACCGCGTGCACGCCTGAGCGGCCGATCGGCACCTGCATGGTCTCGTCCGAGGGTGCCTGCGCCGCGTACTACAACTACGGCCGCTTCGCCCGCGAGCGGGAGGTCGTGTGAGCGAGACAACGATCCGCGAGTCGGAGGCTCTTGCGCTGATCGAGCGCGTCCGCTCGCGGCCCGCGAAGTTCAAGGACGCCCAGATCACCATGGCCCACGGCGCGGGCGGGAAGGCGACGCAGACGCTCGTCGCCGGGCTCTTTCTCCCAGCCTTCGGCGGCGAGGCGCTGCGCGAGCTGGGTGACGCCGGGATCGTCGACGGGCTCGCGCTGACGACCGACAGCTTCGTCGTCAAGCC
>JBPCJB010000086.1:0-14771 GCA_051005735.1 Gaiellaceae bacterium
TGCCGGAGCGCCCTGAACCGCGTCAAGGGGATGCCGTTCGAGTGGTCGCTGAACCCGTACATGGGGTGCGCCCACCGCTGCACGTTCTGCTACGTCCGCGCCTTCGAGCTGCGCGCCGACCGGCCCGCCGACGACCGCTACGGACGCTCGATCCGGGTGAAGACGAACATCGCGCAGGTGCTCGCGCGGGAGCTCGCTCGGCCATCCTGGCTCGGACCGGGGATCGCGATCGGCGCGGCCACCGATCCCTACCAGCCCTGCGAGGGCCGCTACCGGCTCACGCGCGGCTGCCTCGAGGTGCTCGGGGCTTCGGCGAATCCGTTCTCGCTGATCACGCGCGGGCCGATGATCGTCCGCGATCTCGACGTGCTCCAGACGGCCACCGCGCGCGCCGAGGTGTCGGTCATGTTCTCGATTCCGACGCTCGACGACGAGGTCTGGCGCACAACCGAGCCAGGCACGGCCCCACCGCGCCAGCGGTTGCGCGCGCTCAAAGAGCTCGTGGACGGCGGCGTCAAGGCAAGCGTGGGCATGGCGCCGATCCTGCCCGGCCTCTCCGACCGACCCGAGCAGCTCGAGGCGGTCGTGCAAGCGGCGCGAGAGGCGGGCGCGGCGAGCATCTGGGCGAACCTGCTCTACCTCAAGCCCGGAACCCCCGAGCACTTCCTCGTTGCGCTCGCGCACGACTGGCCGGAAGAGCTCGACCGCTACGAGCAGCTCTACGACGGTCGCGCCTACCTCCCGGCCGAAGCGACGCAACCGGTTCGCGACCGCGTTTCGGCGCTGGCGCGTGAGCACGGCGTCCGCGACCGGCGACCGCCGCAGCCGGAGCCGCCGCCACGGCCCGAGCAGCTCACGCTCGCTGTGTGAGCAGCGCGGGAAAGCATCGGCCGAGCCGCGCACTACAATCCTCGGCCATGCCCGAGGAGATCACCTGCCTGATCGTCGACGACCACGAGGTCGTTCGCGAAGGACTACGACTCTCGCTTTCGCGGGCACCCCACATCCGCGTGATCGGTGAGGCCTCGGACGGCACTGCGGCGGTCGCCCTCGTCGAGCGCCGGCGTCCGAACGTCGTGATCATGGACGTGCGGATGCCGGGCATGGACGGGCTCGAGGCGACGAAGCTGATCAAGGAGAGGGCCCCCGAGACAGCCGTGCTGATCTTCACGGCCTACAGCGAGCGCTCCCTGCTCGGTCGCGGGCTCGAGTCGGGCGCCAAGGGCTACATCCTGAAGGAGGCCCCGCACGCGACGCTGCTGCGCGCGATCGAGAAGGTCGCGGGCGGCGAGAGCTTCGTCGACCCCGCCCTGATGCCCTCGTTCCTCACGGGCAAGGATCAGAACGAGATGCTCACCGGGCGCGAGCGGGAGATCCTCCAGCTCCTCGCCGACGGGATGTCGAACGCCGATGTGGCCGGCAAGCTCTTCATCAGCCAGGAGACCGTGAAGAGCCACGTGCGGCACATCCTCGCGAAGCTCGAGGCCGACACGCGCACGCATGCCGTCGCGATCGCGCTCCGCGATGCGATCATCGATTAGCTCCGGATGAGCGCTCAGGTTGCGGTCTGGATCACGCTCGCCGTCGTCCTCTTTGCCGGCGCGGCCGCGTTCTACCTGATCGTGACCCAACGTCTCCGCGACGAGGCCGTGAAGCTGGAGAACGCGCGGCTCCTGGCCGATGCCGTCACGCGCGAGGAGGAGCGGAGCCGGCTGGCAGACCGGATCATCACCGCCGAGCAGGACGAGCGGAGGCGGCTGGCGCTCTTCCTCCACGACGGCCCGGTGCAGAACCTCTCCGGGATCGCCTTGATGCTCGACGCGGCCGTCCACGCGATCGAGGACGAGCGAGGACCCGACGCCCGCGGAATCATCGGCAAGGCGCTCGAGAAGCACCGCGAGACGATCCGCTCGCTGCGCGATCTCTCGTTCAACATCGAGCCGATCGTGCTCCGCGACCAGGGCCTCGGGGCGGCCGTGCTCGAGCTCGCGAATCAGCTCGGGATCGAGCACGAGGTGCAGATCGAGGTCGACGTCCAGCAGGGGGAGCGGCTCGGCGAGAAGGAGCAGGTCGGGCTCTATCAGATCATCCGGGAATCGCTGAACCAGGCGCTCCTCCGCGGTCCGCCGACGCGCATCTCGGTCGCGGCCAGGACGACGCGCGACGGCGGGCTCGAGACGGTGATCGCCGACAACGGCCAGGGCGAGCGACGGCTGCGCGCGCTCGATGCGATCGAGGAGCGAGTGACGACGCTGAACGGCCGGTTCTCGGTCGAGCAGAGCGCCGACGGCGGCACCTCTCTCCACGTCCTCCTGCCGCCCTACGCGACCGAAACGTAGGGCCGAACCCGCGACTCGAGACCATCGTCCGCAGCGGACGCGTCTGGGGTCAAAGCCCGGGCGGGGTCAAAGCCCGGGCATGTCCGATCGGGACGAGGACTTGACAATCCTCCCTGCATAGAGGCCTATGGGCGAGCGGAGGGACACGTCCGGGCTTTGACCCCGGGCCCGGCCGCGAGGACGGTTAGCGGTCCAGGGCGGATTCCGCGGCGCGGCGGCCGAAGACGAGTGCCGCGGCGAGCCCGCTGCCGTAGCCGCCGGTGAAGATCCCGCCTGCATCGGCGCCGGCAGCGTAGAGGCCCCGAATCGCCGACCCGTCAGGGCGAAGCACCCGCGCCCGCTCGTCGATCCGGAGGCCTCCGGTCGTGTGGGTGACTGCCGGCCGGACGCGGATCGCGAGCATCGGCGGCTCGACGAGCTTCGGCGAGCGCGGGAGCTCGAACGGCAACTCCTCCGCCGGGCGCACATCGCCATCGACAGCGCGCGCCACCTCGACGATCTCCGCCACCGTCCGCCCGCGAACGCGCCGCCGCAGCGTCCGCCCGTCGACGACGTACCACGCTGCGCTGGTCGGGAGCCGCGCGGTCGCCTGGACGAGATCCGTCTCCGACCACGACGGCTCGCCGGGGAAGAACTCGCGTCCCTCCTCGTCGAGTACGAGCGCGAGGGCGCCGTACACCTGGGCCGCGGCGACGAAGCACTCCTCGGGAACCGCGGCCGGCAGGTTGCGGCCGTAGAACTCGTCCATTCCGGTCGAGAGGTCGGCGCCCCGCGCGAGCGCGTACGTAAGCCCGTCGCCCTCGCTCCACGGACTCGCGCGGAGCAGCAGTCCGCGCTCGCGGGCGAAGCGCGCTCCGAAGCCACCCGTCGCAAGCACGTCGGCCTCGTCGAACGGCTGCCCCAGCCGAACTTCCGAAGCGGCACGGACTAGGGCGGCCGTCAGCCGGCTGGGATCGAACCGCCGACCAACGGTCCGCTCGTTGCCGGTCTCCCTTCCCGTCACCACCGCCCCGAGCGACTCGAGCCAGTCGAGACCGGGATCCAGCTCCTCGACGACGGGCTGCTGGAGCTGCGGCTCTCCTCCGGGGCAGTCGGCGCGGAACTCGTCGAGCGTGCGGTGCCGCCAGACGACTCCGCTCGAGAGCAGCATCGAGCCGCCGGCCCGGTCGCCTTTCTCGAGCACGACGACCTGGGCGCCGAGCTCGCGCCCCCACGCCGCCGCGACAAGGCCGGCCATCCCGGCGCCGGCGATCCGGAGCGCGCTCAGCGCGTCAGCTCAGGGAGAACGACGCCTTGTGCTCGACGTACTCGAGCTTGACTCGATCCGGGCCCCACACGAAGAGCGCCACCGTGTTCTCGGCGTCGACGACCTTGTCGATCGCGATTCCCTGCTCCTCGGCCTCGGCGGTGTGCTCCTCCACCGAGTCGACAAGGACGCCGATGTGGTTCAGCAGGGGCCGCTCGGGCCTGCCGGGGTCGCCTTCGTGCAGCTCGAGGTAGGCGCCGCCGACCTCCACCCGGTTCGCGCCGGCGAGCGCGAATCCGTACCCCTCCCAGGCGCGGGCAGCGGCGTCCGGGTCCGAGGAGAAGAGCGCTACGTGATCGAGATCGAAGTCCGACTCGGTCTCGGCCTCGACGAGCACGACCTCGACGCCCTCGCCGAGATCGACGCGCGACTCGAGACCGTCGAGCGAGCGAACGCGCAAGCCGACCCGCTTCAGCGCTCCCCGCTCCCGTGGCGCCCCGGAATCCTCCGGGGCCTCGAAGAGCGTCAGCTTCCCGCGCCGCGCGTCGGCGCCGAGCAGCGTGAAGGCGTCGGTGCGTTGGATCGTGTGCAGTCCGAGCCGTCGGGTCGCGATCTCGGCCATCGCGTCACGGTCGGCGACCCAGAGAGCGACGTGATCGAGAGTCCGCGGCCTCACCGGGCGAGGATAGCTACGGCGATCACTTCTTCCGGTCGACCGCCCGCTGGAGCTGCTCCTTGGTCATCTTCGAGCGGCCGTCGATCCCCATGTCCTTCGCCTCGTTGTAGAGCTGGTCGCGCGTGCGACCTCGGTCGCCCTTCGTCCCGGAGCGGAGACCGCCGCGTCGGCCGGACGAGATGTCCTCCCGCGAGAGCCGCGAAGACTCTTTCGCCTCGCCGGCGCGAGCGCGCTCCTTGTTCACGGTTCGCGCGGCGATCTCCTCGGCCTTGTCCTCGGACGTCCCGCGTTCCTTCAGGCCGTCCTTGATGTGCTCGTACTGCCGTTCCCGCTTGGCGTTCCAGGCTTGCTGCGGCATGGCTCCTCCTTCGATCGTGGACAGGCGCTCGCTTCCCGCCCGATGCGCTCGTTACTCCTGAAGTTGAGTGCCGCCGAGCCACCGCTCCGGCGTCTGTCAGCGCTCGGCGCCAACATCGATCGAGATCGCTGGCACGGTCGGCCGGAACGGCTCGATCCGACGACGCACGCTCTACTCGAGCGGCGGGTTCTGGACGTTGTGCTCGGTGGCGTACTCGTCGACGAGCTTGTCGATCGCCTCGGCGCCCTCGCTGTAGGCGTAGTTGATCTTCACGAACGGCTCCCATTTGTCCGGCAGCGCGTCCTCGGGAAAGATCGCCTCGACCGGACATTCCGGCTCGCAGGCGCCGCAGTCGATGCACTCTTCCGGATCGATGATGAGGATGCGTCCGAACTCGTGGATGCAGTCCACCGGGCAGACGTCGACGCACGAGCGGTCTTTGATGTCGATGCACGGCTCGGCGATGATGTACGTCACGGCGGCGAGTGTAGCCAGCCCCTCAGGGAGGCGGCGCGGTCAGCTCGGCGACGAGGCCGGGCGCGCGCTCGACGAGCGCCGACTTGACGAGCACCTGGTCGAAGCCCGCCGTATGAGCCCGCTGGAGGCCTGTCTTGTCGGTGTGATTCGTGAAGCCGAGGATCGGCACGTGCGGCCACGCATCGACGACCTCGTCGGGGTCGACGCGGGCGATGTCTGCGATCACGAGGTCGGGCGGATCGACGCTGTCGGTGGTGACCAGGTGGTGATCGGGAAGCAGCCCCTCGAGCTTCCCCCTGAAGAAGAGGTCGACCCCCGCAAGCAGGATGGTCGCCACAGGCCGAATCTAGCACCCTCGGCGCCCGCGGCCAATACTCCCGCGATGGGCCTGGCCGTGGGACTCGAGCTGATCCGCGCCGGGGAGTACTTCGCTGCGCACGAGGAGCTCGAGGACGAGTGGCGCGCGGCGCCGGTCGAGGAGAGAGACTTCCTTCAGGGACTCGTCCACGTGGCCGTAGCCTGGTACCAGGCCGGGCGCAGCAACCGGGTCGGCTGTGAGCGACAGCTCGAGAAGGCGACGCGGCGCCTCGCGCCCTACGCGCCCGCGCACGGCGGTGTCGACCTCGACCGGGTACTCGCCTCTCTCGCCGCCGCTTCAGCGGTCGTCGAAGCCGGCTCGCTCGAGCTCCCTCGACCCGACGTCTAGCCGAAGCCGAGGAACTGGAAGAAGCGATTGAGGTAGACGCGCAGCCACCAGAAGCGGTCGAAGAAGAGGAGCGCGCCGAGCGCGACGAGGATCGCGCCGCTGACGAGCTGGATCGCGGTGTAGTGGTCGCGGATCCGGCGGAAGACCCCCATCGCGGGGACGAAGAGCGCAGCCGCGACGAGAAACGGCACGGCGAGCCCGAGCGCGTAGACGGCGAGCAGGACCGAGCCTTCGAGCACGGTCCCGGAATCGCCCGCGAGAACGAGGATCGAGCCGAGCACGGGACTGATGCACGGGGCGGCGCAGACGGCGAACGCGCCGCCGAGCAGGAAGCTCGAGCCCCGCTTTCGCGCTCCCCGGACGAGGCCCGCGCCGAGCAGCCGCTCGGGCCACGGCAGCAGGCCCATGAAGACGAGCCCGAAGACGATCAGGACGAAACCGGCGATCTGCTCGAGCAGGAACTGGTTCTCGGCGATCGAGAGCCCAACCGCGGCCGCGCCGGCGCCGAGCAGGACGAAGACCGCGATGAGGCCGCCGACGAACGGCAGGCTCGAGACGACGACCCGCTTCGCCGCTCCCGGCTCGCCGAGCCGGTCGGCCTCGACCGACGAGACGGCGGAGAGATAGCCCGGCACGAGCGGGAGCACGCAGGGGGCGAGGAAGGAGACGAGCCCCGCGGCGAAGGCAACCGCGACGCCGGCGGCGCTCACTCGAAGCGGTCGAGCTCGCGGTCGAGGCGCCGCTCGGTCTCAGGATCGAGCTCCGCTCGGTCGTCCTGCGCAACCGGCGAGCGCGACCGACTCCAGCCCCACGCGAGCGAGCCGACGGCGACCGTCGCGACGCCGATCCCCGCGAGCGGCAGAAGCCAGGCGAGCCAGTCGAACCCCTGCCGGGGCGGCACCGCGAGCACGCCTTGCCCGAACTGGTCGACGAGCTTGCCTTTGATCTCGCTCTTGGTATCGCCGGCCGCGATCCGGACGCGGATGAACGCCTTCATCCGGCGCGCGATCTCGGCATTCGAGGTGTCGAGCGTCGAGTCGCAGATCGGACAGACGAGCTCGGACTCGAGCTCCGCCGCCGTCGGTCTCTGCTCGCTCGCGAGCGCAGGACTCGCGAGGGCGAACGTCGCGAGCGCGAGAACGAGCTTGTGTCTCAGAAACACAAGCTCGAGCTCACGCGGCCGCGAGGGCCCGCTCGATCCCGTCGTCGAGCTCGCGCGCCTCGTCGACGGGTCCCGCGATTCGGTAGACGACGCGGCCGCGGGCGTCGATGAAGTACGTCTCCGGGAAGCCGGTGACCCCGTAGCGGCCCACCGTCGAGCCCTTGCCGTCGTACACGTTCGGATAGGTGACGCCGAACCTGCGCAGGAAGGAGCGCGCGTCGCCGCGGAAGTCCTTCACGTCAACGCCGACGAAGACCACGCCCTTGTCCTGCCAGCGCTCCCAGCTCCGCTGCAGGAGCGGCGTCTCGTCCTTGCATGGGCCGCACCAAGAGGCCCAGAAGTTGAGCACCACCGCCTTGCCGCGCAGAGACTCGAGCGCGAGCTCACCGTCACCGTCGAGCTTCGCGAGCGTGAAATCCGGCGCCGCTGCCATCTTTCCCTCGGCCAGCGAGCTCGTGACGGAGTTGTCGTCCCCCTTCGCGACCTTCCAGACGAGGAGGCCGAGCAGCGCGGCTACGACGCCGACGGCCAGGATCTGACCTCCGACCCGGGCTCGGCCGGTCACGAGACGATGAAGACCGGCGTGCCCGTCTCCACCTGCTCGAAGAGCCACTCGACCTCGGGGATCAGCATCCGGATGCAGCCGTGGGAGGCCGAGTAGCCGATCGAGGCGGCGTCGGGGGTGCCGTGGATCCCCACAGCGGGCGAGGAGATCCCGAGCCAGCGCGTCCCGAGCGGGTTGCCGGGGCCGGGTGGAATCGGCACCGCGTCCTTCGCCCAGTCGGAGGCAGGCGGATACCACCACGGGTTGCGCCACTTGACGACGATCTCGAAGTTGCCGAGCGGGGTTGGATAGCTCGCCTGTCCCGTCGCTACGCCGAACGTCCGGCGCAGCGTCATCCCGTCGTAGAGATAGAGCTTGTTGATCCCGCGGCGGATCACGATCACGTCGCCGATCGAACTCCGCGTGACGGCCGGTGCGACCTCGATCATCAGCGCCGTGACGGGGTTGCGGAGATGAGCCTTGACACTGCGGAAGAGCGCCCGGCTGAGCGGTTCCTGCTGCAGCTCGCGCCCGGAACGACTGGCGGTCACGTAGGGCGCGGAGCCACGCAGGAGCAGTTGCGAGTCTGCACGGGTGCGGTCGAAGCGGCGCGCGAGCCGGCTCACATACCGCTCGATCGCCGGCAGCGGCGCGGCGACCTTCAGCGGGACCCTCGCCCCTGGACGCGAGCTGCGCGCGCGCTTCACCGCGTCACCGACGTAGGCGGAGGCGCCGAGCGCCTTCGGCGCAGCGAGGAGCTTCGACATACCCGCGATGCGGATCGGCACGGGCCTCGCGAAGTACGTCCGTACCTCGGCGGACGCGCGCGCCGGCGAGAGCCCGCCGACCAGCAGACCGCCGATGGTCACTCCGGGCGGGATCGTCGTCGGTCGCGGAGGCCGGGGCGGTGGCGGCTTCGGCGGCGGGGGAAGAACCGGCGGGACGGTCGTCGTGCGCCCCGTGGTCGTCCGCACGGTGATGGTCGGCGTCGTTGTCGTCGGCCGCGTGGTCGTGGTCGTCCCGGTCGTGCCGGTCGTGCTGGTTCCGGTGTCGGCGATCGCGGCCGGCGTGGCGGCGAGCACGAGCGCGCTCAGCAAACCAGCTGCGGCGCAGCCCAGGACTGAGAGGGCGCGCAGAGAAAGAGCCGCAAATCCGCGTTTCACGGCATCCACCTCATTGGGCCAGTGTAGCCGCGCTCGGAAAGATCCTGGGATCGTTCGTGATCACCGCGTCGACCCCGGCAGCCTCCATCCGCGCGAGCTCCTCGTGGCGGTCGACGGTCCAGCACCAGACCGCGGCGCCGCGGGCGTGGGCGGCCGCGACCGCGTCGGCGGAGACGACGGCTTGGTGGAGCATCAGCGCATCCGAGCCGGCGCGCGCGAGCATGGTGCCGACGCGACGCGGAAGCGCTGCCCGCAGCGCGACCGTGCCGAGCCGGATCGCCGGATGGAGCACGCGTCTGCGTGAGATCCCGCGGCTGTCCTCCGGATAGGTGAAGCCGATGCGGACGCCCGGCGCAGCCCGAGCGACTGCTGCGAGGCTCTGTCGGTGGAACGAGCTGACCACCGTCCGCCCGACGAGCCCGTGCCGGTCGAGGGCCGTAGCAAGCTCGTCGAGCCGCTCGTCCAGCTTCAGGTCGACGTGCACCGCGAGCTCTGGCCGGTCGGCGAAGTACGCAAGCGCCTCATCGAGCGTCGGCAGGCCCGGGGCGAGCTCGCGCAACTCAGCGAGCGAGCGGTCGCGCACGGTTCCGCTCGCCGCGCCGTGGCTCACCTCGAAGAGGTCGTTCGAGTGGGCGAGCACGAGCGGGCCGCCGAGGAGGTCGAGGACGTCGAACTCGATCGCGTCGACGCCGGCGGCGAGCGCGGCCTCGAACGAGGCGAGCGTGTTCTCGGGCGCGAGCGTGGCCGCGCCGCGATGGCCGACGCGGATCAGCGGCCCGTCTCCCTTGAGGAGCCTCACGGAGCGGTCGGGAGGAGATCCTCGTCGAGATCGCCGCCGCGGGCGGCGAAGCTGACGATCATCCGGTCCGTCACCCACTCGACGGGCGCGTGATCGTCCGTCCAGGGATCGGTGGAGGGCACGATCGCGGGCCGCGAGCTCAGATCCGCCTCGAGCAGGGCGGCCAGCGGCCGGAGCCTCGTTCCGACCTTGTCGACCAGCCTCTCGGTCGGCCGATCGGCGTCCGAGAAGCCGAGCACGATTCTGTTGAAGCGGAGCGCATTCCAGACCTGGACTCGCGGAAACACGGTGGCGAGCGTGCCGGAGACCTCGCGCACGAGCGTGTCGTCGTCAGGCACGGTCGCCACGTTCAGCGCCACCACCCCGCCGGGCGCGAGCCGATCGCGAACGAGCCGGAAGAACTCCTGCGTCGTGAGGTAGAAGGGGACGTACGGCTGGTGGTAGGCGTCGACGTAGATCACGTCGTAGCGCCGGTCGGTCCGACGCAGAAACGGCCGCGCGTCCTCGTCGTAGGTGGTCACCCGCGGGTTGTCGCCGAGCCCGAAGTAGCGGTAGCCGACATCCGTGACGGCAGCGTCGATCTCGACTCCGTCGATCTCCGCGTCAGGCCAGAAGACGCCGAATGAGCGGGCAAGCGTGCCGCCGGCGTTGCCGAGGATCGCGACCCGCCGCGGCGGCTCCTCGAGCACGACCGGAATCGTGAGGAGCGCGTCCCACACGCCGCCCGTCAGCACCGTCTCCTCGCGCCAGACGGAATGGACGGCCACCCCCTCGTTCAGGCTGAGCAGCCGCCGGCCGTCGTCTCGCTCGAGCACCTGGATGAACTGGTGGCGCGATTCCTCCTCGTACAGAAGTCCTTCCTCCGTCTTCACGGCGCCGGGCGGGATCGCGACGAGGACGGCGAACGCGACCGCCGCGACGGCCGCGCGACGGCCGAGGAGCAGGGAGGCCGAGCCGGCGAGGACGAAGGCTGTGCCGAGCAGAGTCCGCTGAGTGCCGACGAGCGGAATCGTGAGCAGCGCCGGCACGAACGTTCCGAGCAGCGAGCCGGCCGTCGAGAGCGCGTAGAAGCGGCCCGCGACCGCGCCGGCCGTCTCCACGTCGGAGATCGCGAGCCTGATCGCGAAGGGCGAGACCATCCCGAGCAGGACGACGGCGGGCGCGAAGAGGAGCAGGACGGCGAAGAAGGAGCCGATCACGGCGCCCGCGGAAGCGTCGTCGAGGCTGCTGACCGTCGCGTCGAGGAAAGGCCTTGCGACAAACGGCGTCAGCGCCACCCAGCCGGCCGCGGCGAGCACGATCAGGCCGAGGAGCCGCGGCTCGGGCCGCCGGTCGGCGAGCTTGCCGCCGAGGTAGTAGCCGACCGCGAGGCCGGCCAGGACGATCCCGATCAGGTTCGCCCAGACGATCGTCGAGGAGCCGAAGTACGGCGCCAAGAGCCGCGAGGCTGCGATCTCGGTCGCGAGCGAGCCGGTGCCGGCGCCGAAGACGAGCGCCGCGAGAGCGGTCCGGGAGCCGCTCATTTGGATCGCTTGATCACGACGAGGGCGACGTCGTCGGTGAGCTCGCCGTCCGTCCAGGTGCGGCAGGCCGCGAGCGCCGCCGCCGCGAGCTCCTGCGCCGGCAATCCGTGCCGTTCGGCGAGGAGCGCGTCCAGGCGCTCGCTGCCGAACTGCTCGCCGTCGCGACGCGCCTCCACGACCCCGTCCGTGTAGAGGACCACGCTCGCGCCTGCGGGATACTCGAGCGTGACCGGCTCGTAGGTCTGCGCCGCGTCGATTCCGAGTGCGAGCCCCCGCGCCGGGATCGCTTCGACGCTGCCGTCGGGCAGCACGAGCCTCGGCGCCGGATGACCCGCGCTGGCGCACGTGACGGTGCCGGCGTCTGCGTCGAGGACGAGCTCCACCATCGTGATGAACTTGCCGGACGCGATGTCGGAGGCGACGACCTCGTTCGCGGCCGCGAGGAACGCGCCGGGATCGACGTGGACGCGCGCGAGCGAGCGGAAGACGAACTTCGCCATCGCCATGTCCGCGGTCGCCTCGATCCCGTGGCCGGTCACGTCGCCGAGCACCACGGCGAGCCGGCCATCCGGGAGGACGAGATAGTCGTAGACGTCGCCGCCGACGTCGACCCGGGCGGCCGACTCGTAGACGTCGCCGATCTCGAAGCGCGCCAGATCCGGAACCTCGCGCGGCAGGAGCGAGCGCTGCATCGTGTCCGCGAACTCCTTCTGCTGGCCGTACAGGCGTGCATTGTCGATCGCGAGCGCGGCCTGGCCGGTGATCGTGAACGCCGTGTCCGCGACCTCGCCCGCGACGGGCCGCTCCGGATGGAGCGAGACGATCGTGAGCGTGGCGAGCAGCTCGCCCGCCGACTCGATCGGAACGATCGCAGCGCTCGAACCACGTTCCAGGAACGGGGCCAGGAGCGCGATCGCGCCCTGGAGATCGGTCGCCGAGCGAGCATCGAGGAGAAGGGGCCCCCGCCGGTCGAGTAGCTCCTGCCGCTGGGCTCGGGAGAGCGGCTGCGGCCGCTCGAGCAAGGCTCGCGCCGCCTCGTTCACGCGCTGATCGTTTACCTCGACGGCACGCGCGACGAAGTCGACACCGCGCTCGTCGGGCATCCGGATCACGGCCGCGTCGACCCCGAGCAGGGTGACGATCGAGCGCGCGAGCACGTCGAGCGTGGTCTGGAGGGAGAGGCTCTGGGCGAAGGTGCCCGCGATCTCGTAGAGCGCGCGCAGTCGCCTCGCCGCCTCCCGCTCGGCTGCGAGCGCGGTCTCCAGCCGCCCCCCGAGCTCCTTGGCACGCTCGTGCAGCCGCGCGTTCTGGACTGCGACCGCGAGCTGGGCCGCGAGCGCGACGAGCAGGGCCGACTCGTTCGGGGTGAGCCGACGCGGCCGGCGTGGGTAGACGGCGAGCAGCCCGATCAGCCCGTCCTGAACGAGGAGCGGCAGCGCCAGCACCGATGTGATCTGAGCCTCTGCCGCCTCGGCTCGAACCGCAGCGAGCTGCTCGGCTGTGCCTCGCGCGTCGAGCTCGACGATCCCCCGGCCCCGGTGCTGCCCCAAGGCGAGATCGAGCACCGCACGGGCGACTGGCTCGTGCGGGCCCTCCAGCGAGCGCGTCGCGGCGACGCTCAACACGCCTTGCTCCTCCAGGTAAAGCGCGACGCGATCGATGTCGAGTAGCGCAGCCACTCGCTCGACGGCGGTCTCGAGCGTGTGCGTGAGCGAGAGACGTGCGATCGCCTCACCGACGACTGCCAGGAGCGCGCGGCTGCGTTCGAGCTCGAGTGCCTGCTCGCGCGAGCGCTCGGCGGCGCGCAACGCGTGCGCGGCGCGGACAGCGAAGCTCGCGAGCGGAGCCAGGTTCTGGAGCCCGCGCCCGGCCGGGTAGAGGAGCTGCAGGGCGCCGGCCGCCGGCTGGCCGAGCTGGAGCGTGACGAGCACTCCCTCGGGCGTCTCGTCGACTGCGGTGGCGTCCCGGCCGCCGACGATGGCCAAAGCTGCGTCGACGACGGCCGCCGTTTGCTCGAGCGAGCCGAAGGAGCCGCTTCGCTCGATCCCGGCCGGCGTCACTCGCCAGAGGAGCGCCGAGTCGGCGCGGGTCGCGATCGCTCCGAGTCGCGCGATGTGCGCACCCGTCCGCTGCTCGTCGGCGACGGCTGCGAGCGCATCGCCTGCGATGTCGAGCAGCGTCGTGTCGAGCGGCCCCTCGGGTCGGACCTCCTTGCAGAACCGGGTCGCTAGCGCGGCGAGATCGGCGGCGAGAGCCGCCAGCCGCCTCTCGGACGGGTCAAACTCGTCGCCGCGACGAAGGAGATCGAGCGAGCCGAGGTCGCGGTCTCCAGTCGCAAGCGGCAACCCGAGGCCGGTCGCTCCGGGCCCGAGGCGCTTCCGCAGCACCTCGGCCGTCGCCACGGCATCGGTCGAGCGCAATCCTTCGATCTCCGCTCCCAGCGCGGCGGATGCGGACCAGACTGCGCGAGCCACGAGCTCGTCGCCGCGCTCCCGCAGCGAGACGACGACGAGCTCGGCGGACGTGGCCAGGGCGACAGCCTCGGCAATCGCGTCGAGCGTCGGCCGAAAGGGCTCGCCCGCAGCCACCGCCCGCCCGGCCTCCGCCAGTGCTGCGAGCGCCTCGGGGAGCTCGGCGCGCGCTGCGATCAAAGCCCGAAGAGCCGCTCGATCTCGCGCCAGATCGTCACGGTGAAGCCGGCACTGGCGGCGAGCAGCACGAGCAGCACGAGCCAGAAGCGCAGGCCCGCGCGCCGGCGCTCGCGAGAGCGCTCGATCCGGGCCCGACGACGGGCCCGCTCGTGCAGGTATGCCCGGTCGGCGGCGACGGGGTCGAACGCAGGTGGCGCGTCGTCGCCCGCCGGCTGGTGCGTGGCAGGCTCGGGCATGCGCGGAAGTGTAGTCCGCTCGCGCGCGGCGGCGAGCGCGACGGCTCCTCGTGACTTTCGCTTCTGGATGTGCCCATACTTGCGTCGGTGGAAGAGCCCGCGACCCGTTACGAGCCCGGCTACGACCCTCTCGGCGACCCGGCTCCGGCTCCACGCCGTCGAGCCCCCCAGCTCTGGGGGATCGGACAGCGGCTCACTTGGGTCGCCGGCCTCGCGCTCGCGATCTCGGCCTTCACCGGGTGGTACTCTGGCCCCGGCTCAGACCAGGGGGTCGAGGTGAGCGTCCTCGGCTGGGACACGGGGATCCTCGGCAAAGCCGTGCTCCTGATCGGAATCGTCGCGATCGTGCTCGCGATCCTGCGGGAGACGGGGATCGCCCTGCCGGCGGCGGTTCCGGAGAGCCTCGTCGTGATCGCGCTCGGCGCCCTCGGGACCGTCGCGGTGCTCGTGCGGCTGCTCTCGATTCCGGACGAGTTCTTCTTCGCGGGACGCGAGATCGGGCTCGCGATCAGCCTCCTCGCAGCGCTCGCGCTCCTCGTCGCCGGCCTGCTCGAGGCCGCAGAAGAGCTCTAGGAGGGCTTGGCGGAACGTCCCTCGTCGGCGGGGTGCGCTGCTCGTTCCGGGGCAAGGACGCAGGGAGCGCCGATAGGCGAAGCTATCGGCGCGACTGAGGACGCCGCATCGGGGCGAGCAGCACCCTCCTAGCTAGCCCGCCTCGGCCCGACGCGCGAAGCGGCGGATGACGGCGCCGACAGAGCTGACTGCGAGCCCGGTCAGCAGCCCGAGCACCGCGCCTGCGAGGGCGTCCAGCGGGTAGTGGACGCCGACGTAGACGCGCGAGAACGCGATCAGCGCGGCCAGCGCGAAGAGCGGCCAGCGCAACCTCGGCAC
>JBPCJB010000087.1:0-5464 GCA_051005735.1 Gaiellaceae bacterium
CGTGGATAGATGTAGATCACGCCGAAGTCGCGCACGTTCACCGGTCCCTGCGACGACTCGAGCGCGAGCTCCGGCAGCGCCAGGCCGACGAGGTGGTCGGCCGCGCCGTCGTCCTCCGGTACCGGGAGGCCTTCGGGGAGCGAGTAGACGTCGGAGCTCACGCGACTCCGCAGATCTCCGCCGCCGCCCGCGCGTAGACCTCGGCCGTCTGCACGAGGCCCGCGATCTCGAGGTTCTCGCCGTCTTCAGGATCCGGAAGCCCGGAAGACGAGCCGTAGTTGACCGTCGCGATCCCGTACCGCGAGCACACTGACGCATCCGAGAACCACCGTGTGACGTCGCGCTCGGGTGCCGCGCCGAAAACCTCCTCGTGCGCGCCCTCCAGCGCGCCGACGAGCGGATGCGACTCGTCGATCTCAGCTCCGGGCGCGGTCACGTACACCTCCGCCTCGACGCCCTCCAGACCGCGCGCGAAAGCCAATGCTCGCCGGCGCGCCTCCGCCATCCCCACGTTCGGCGGCACACGCAGGTCGAGGAAGAGGTCGGTCTGGTGCGGCGTCCGCGAGACGCGCCAGCCGAAGCCGCCCTGGATCGCGCCGACGTTCGCCACCCCCCGCACATCACCGTACGACATCTCCTGCTCCCACTCCGGCAGCCAGCCGAGCACGCGGTCGAGCACGTCGCGCATTCGCACGATCGAGTTCTCCGCGAGCCGGCCGGACGAGAACGCCGTATGGATGAACGGCCCGGAGGTGGAGAGCCGGAGCCAGAGCGTCCCGAAATGGGCGAGCACGAGCTTGTGCTCGGTCGGCTCGCCGAGGATGCACATGTCCGCGGCGCCGCCATGGCCGACGAGATGGCGCGAACCGACCGCGTAGCCCCGGAACTCCGCTCCCTGGGCGTCGCCCTGCTGCGTCTTCTCGATCTCGCCCGCGACTGCGGCGAGCAGCACGTCGCCCTTGAACGCGGTGCCGACCAGCGCGCGCACCGCCGCCAGATAAGCGACGAGCGCGCCCTTCATGTTCGAGATCCCGAGCCCGTAGATCCGGCCGTCCCGCACGAACCCCTCCGGCTGGAAGCCGGGAATCCCGGCGAGCCAGGGTTCGCGACCCGAATACGACGTGTCCAGGTGCCCGTTGAACATCAGCGTCGGCCCTCCGCCGGCGCCGGCGCGGGTCGCGAGCACGTTCGCGCGTTCGTCCTCGACCTGCTGCCACTGGACGGCTAGCCCGAGCTCCTCGCACCGCTCCGCGTACCAGGCGGCCATGGCCTCTTCCGAGCCCGTGAAGCTCGGGATCGAGACGGCCTCCAGCGCGTCCGCAACCAGTCGCTCGCGATCGATCACGAGCTCAGTCACGGAAGTGCGGGAGCACCTTTTCCCCGAAGAGGCGGATCTGGTCGTGTCGCCGCTCGCCCCAGAGCTCGAGCATCACGTGCGTGCAGCCGGCGTCGCGATACTCCTCGATCGC
Organism: Gaiellaceae bacterium; assembly: GCA_051005735.1. GTDB lineage: Bacteria > Actinomycetota > Thermoleophilia > Gaiellales > Gaiellaceae > Gaiellasilicea. The sequence goes on from JBPCJB010000087.1 coordinate 1,470, forward strand.
CTCGATGCAGTCCGATGGTGTCCCCGCGATCGACTTGCACTTGTCGAGGATCGCGTCGGTGACCTTCGCCTTCGCCGCCAACCGGCCGCCCTGCTCCATCGCGTCCGCGACCGGTCGGATCTCGTCCTGCTCGAGGTGCGCGAGGTCGAGCAGCGTGTCCGCCGAGCCCTGGATGTTCTGCACCTTGTTCGCGAGATACATGCCGGCGATCTCGCGCGCGCCGTCGCGTCCTCGGTCTCGATCCTCGTCGATCGAGGCGACGACGGTGCAGCCGATGTCGATCTCCGAGCCGGTGTTCCCGATCGTGTAGCGGACGAAGGCAGGCGTTGTGATCGACGGGGTCAGGCAGCCGTCGCCGATCTCGCCGGCGAGCGCCTGCATCTTCGGCGCGGTCGCAGCGACATAGACGGGCGGCACCTCGCGCGGCGTGTGCGCCTCCTCCTGGAGCGGCGGGATCGACGCGCTCCACGTGGCGCCCTCGTACTCGAACGCCTCGCCGCCAAGGACGCCGCGCACGATCTCGACGGCGTCGCGCATCGGCCCGAGCGTCTTCGTCGTGCTCATGCGGGTGTTGTTGCGGAAGATCTTCGAGGTCCCGAAGCCGAGGAGGAACCGCCCCGAGCCCGCGGCCTCCTGGACCACGCGGGCGTCCATCGCGACCTGCACCGGGTGCCGCGTGAATGGCGAGATAATCCCCCAGCCGATCGTCAGGCGCTTCGTCTCGCGCGCCATGAGCGCCGAGACGACGGTCGAGGAGCGCGATTCCATCCCGTGCTTGCGCCACCAGTGGTAGGCCTCGGCGAGCCAGACCGTGTCCATCCCGGCCTCGTCCATGACGCGGGCGGACGCGAGCATCTCGTCGAGCGGCTCCATCGTCAGCTGCATCACGCCGATCCGGAAGGGAACGGTCACAGCCTCTCCCGACGCGGGTCGTCGAGGTAACCAGGCGGATAGATCGTCGCGTCGAACACCCCTGCGAACTCTTGGACGAGCTCATCGATCGGCGTGAGTATGAGTCGACCTGGAGCCACTGCGGCCACCCGGACGTCATCGCCCGGTGCAAGACCCGCAGCCTCGAGTGCGTCTGCCGGCAGTGTCATTTGATTTCTGCGAGATATCACGCTCACGCGAGGGGATCCCGGCCCGGGACGACCAACTTCCACGACGACTCGATGGTGCAATCGTTCTCTCCCTGCGCCCTGAGAACTCCGACTTCGAGCGTGTCGAGTGCGGGCCGAACGGGTTCGACATACCTTCGATGGAGAGCGTCGTCAACCAAAGCGACGGACGTCCCGCCCTTTGCCTCGACACGGAGAATGTCTCCCGCTCGTCTAGATCGGGCGATGACGTCGATCCCCTTCTGGCTCGTGTGAAGCCGCTGGACGATCTCAAAGTCGGACGCATCGAGAAAGGCGCACACCGCGGCGATAACGTCGTTCTCCGTCAGAACGGCTTGATTCATTCGTCCGTCGAGTGCGTCGGCCCCTGCGGATCGGCCTCGTACGTCTCCGGAGAGCCTGGGTGGATGCCCTCCTCGGCGCCGTCTGGTTGAGCCTCATGCGGCGCCTCCGGCTTCGGCGGCGGCGGCTGCCCGCCCTTCTCCGAACCGGACGCAGCCGCCGCGACCTGACGCTCGAGCGCGGCGAGCACGTTCCCAACCTGCTGGTTGACGATCGGCTGGAGCACCCGCTGACCCATCGCGCCGACCGGCCCTGCCAGCTTGACATCCGCCTCCCAACGCATCGACGTCTGCCCCCCGTCGCCGGAGAGATGGAACTGCGTCTTCATGTTCAGCATCGCGCCGACACCGTTCCCCCTCGCGTTGAGCTGCGCAAACTCGGGCTCGCGCTCCTCGACCTTGTCGAAGTCGATCGTCATCCGGAGCCCGCCGAGCCCGAGCGGGATCTTCACCTTCGCCCGCCAGTGACGCTCATCCTGGACGTCGAAGCCCTCGACGCCGGGCATCAGCTGCGCCATCTGTGCCGGATCGTTCAGCACCTTCCAGACGGTCTCGCGCGGCGCCGCGAACTCCTTTGTCCCCTCGACCTTCACGTCGAGACCACCTCCACGTTGGCGCGCGTCGACTCCGGGTCCTGCAGCATCTCCCACACGCGGTGCGAGGGATTGCAGCTGTCGTAGACGATCGGCTTGCCGGCGGGCCGGAGCGCGTCCTGGATCGCGGAGCAAATGCAGTGGATCCCGCCGCCGCCGCCCTCGCCCATACCCTTCGTCCCGAGCGGCGTGAAGGGCGACGGCGACTCGATCGCGCTCGTCTTCAGCGTCGGCATGTCGAGCGCGTGGGGCACGTGGTAGTCGTAGAAGTTGGACGTCAGGAGCTGCCCGTCCTCGTCGTAGACGAAGTCCTCGTGCAGCGCGGCGCCGATCGCGTGGGCGGTGGCGCCGTGCACCTGGCCCTCGACGATCTGCGGGTGGATGCGCACGCCGCAGTCGTCCACAGCGGCGTAGTCGACGATCTCTACGACGCCGGTCTCCTCGTCGACCTCGACCACGCACGCGTGGATCTGGGTGGCGTAGGTGAGGGTCAGCTTGCCGGTCTTCTTCTCCGTGTCGACCATCCCGAAGTACGGCCGGTAGACGAAGCGGTGGTTCAGCGTCGGGTTGAAATCGGGCGGGAGAAAGGCGTTATTTGCGTTCACGATCGCGCCGAGCGCCATGAACGGCAGCGCCGCCTCCTCCGGGCCGTCCTTGATCCGCGCGAAGCCGTCTGCGAGCTCGATCGCCTCCTCGGGCGCCTGAAGCACGGCGGCCGCAAGCTGGATCATCTCCGCCCGCAGCAGATCGGCGGCCCCCTTCACGGCGCCGAGGCCGGTGACCGCGAACTGGCTCGCGTAGGTCCCGGAAAAGCCCGCGTGCGAGTTGAAGAACGTGTCGTGGCCCGGCCGCACGTGCACCTGCTCGGGCGAGCAGCCGATGATGTCGCCGACGACTTGCGAGGCGGTCGTCTCGTGCCCCTGCCCCTGCGGAACCGTGCCGAGCGTGACGACGACCTCGCCAAAGATGTCCAGCTTCACGGTTGCCGCCTCGTTGTTCCCAGAGAACTGGAGCTCCGGATTCAGCAGCGTCGACTGGCCGAAGTTGTTCGTGCCGGAATCGAGCGTCGAGCCGATCCCGACGCCGAGCAGCTTCCCGCGGCCGGCCGCCTCCGCACGACGCGCCTCGATCCCCTCGTACTCGATCAGCTCGAGCGCCAGGTCGAGGCAGCGCGCGTAGTCGCCGGAGTCGTAGACGCAGCCGTTCGGCGTCTCGTACGGCATCTGCTCGGTCTTGACGTAGTTCAGCTTGCGCACCGCCACGGGGTCGAGCTCGAGCTCCGACGCGACGATGTCGATGATTCGCTCGGTCAGCCAGAGGTGCTGCATCCGCGAATAGCCGCGGTTCGGCGAGACCGGCGACTTGTTCGTCGTCACCTGCGTGAAGTCGACGCGGATGTTCCGCCAGGCGTAGCAGCCGGGGGTCACCTGAGCCCAGATGATGCAGCCGAGCGGCTCGTAGCGAGGGAAGGCGCCGCAGTCGTCGAGCGCCTTGACGTTGAAGCCGAGCATCGTCCCGTCGGAGCGGACCGCGACCTCGACGTCGTGGAACCAGCGCTCGTTGCCGTGGGCGTTCGCGGTGTGCTGATCGGTGCGCCATTCCGTCCACTGGATCGGTCGACCGAGCTTCCGCGCCAGCAGGCAGAGCGCGACGTAGTACGGATGGAGGCAGATCTTGTTTCCGAAGGCGCCGCCGATGTCGTGGGTGACGAAGCGGAGCTTGTCGAGCGAGGTGCGCAGCGCCGGCGCCATCCAGATCGCGCCGATCCCGGGCATCTGGTGGTTGCAGTAGAGCGTCCACTGGCCGGTGCCGCGCTCGTACTCGACGAGCGCGCCTGCGCACTCGAGCGGCGTCGAGCTAAAGCGGTGGAAGTGGAGCTCGTCGATCGTGACGATGTGATCCGCCTCGGCCTTCGCGCTGTCCCAGTCGCCCCAGTCGAAGAC
>JBPCJB010000088.1:0-11773 GCA_051005735.1 Gaiellaceae bacterium
CGGCGAATGGCTCCAGGCTACTGGCAGGCCTGGAGGCCAGACACAGGCGAGAGAAGAAGCGCATCATCACGATTCCTGCCTGGAACTCCCCGAGCCGAGGTTCGGGTCGCTCGCCCTCGGCGAGCCGAAGGGCGAGCTCAGGGTAGCGACTGCCTGCTGCGAGCGGCAGCGGAAAACCGCCGCCGAAGCGCGGATTGACGTCTGTGACGGGCAGCGAGCCGTCCGGCTCGCGGAAGCACTGGACGTTCGCCGGGCCGACGATCCCGGCCGTCTCGGCGACGTGCGCCGCATGCGCGATCAGCTCCGCGTCCTGGATCGTCGCGCCCTTGATCGACTCGCCGCCCTTCGACTGGATCATCGTTCTCGGGATCGCGTTCAGGCAACGGCTCTCGAGGTCGCAGAAGAGGTCGACCGAGAACTCCTCGCCGCGGCAGCACTCCTGCACGAACGACGGCACGGTCGTGTAGCCGAGGAAGAAGTCGAGCTCGGCGCGGTCGTGCGCCCGGTAGATATGGCGCGAACCGAAGCCCTCCCGCACCTTGACGAGGAGCGGCCAGCGCGCATCGTCGGGCACGTCGTCCGGGAGCCAGCTCCGCGGACTTGGGATCCCGTGCCGCTCGAAGAACGTATGGGCGAGGTACTTGTCGCCCATCGTCTCGCAAACGTCCGGCTCGGGCACCAGGGCGAGCGCGGGCGCGAGCTCCGCGCGCGAGCGGGCGAGTAGGAGCTGGTCGAGGTCGGTCAGCGGCACGATCAGCTTCACGTCGTACTCCTCGACGAGCTCGGCGAGGGCGGGCACGTAGCCGGCGTCGTCGACTCGCGGCACGAGCTCGTAGTGATCCGCGTGCCAGAGCGCCGGCGCGAGGGGATCGAGGTCGGTCGCGATCGTCGTTGCTCCCGCGCGTCCGAAGGCCGAGACGATGTCGACGCGCTGGCCGGCGCAGGTGAAGAGGACGGCCGTCACGGTGCGCAGGGTATCCCGCCCACTTAGAGTCGAGGCGTGTCCGAGCTTCCAGCCACCGCGACCCGCGTGCTCGACGAGGTGCGGTTGGCCGGGCTCGACCTGTCCCGCCTGCCCGGCAGCTCGGCGAAGATCCGACTCATCCTTGACCTCCGCGCGCAGCTCGGCGATGCCGCGTCGCTGCGGGTCCTCGACGTGGGCTGCGGCGGCATGAGCCAGCCGCTCAACCTTTGGGAGCCGCTCGTCCCCTTCGCCGCGCGGCTCGACCTCATCGGCGTGGACGTCGACCATCTGGAGCCGACGCGCCGTCGCGCGGCCGAGATCGGGCTCCCGATGACCCTCCGGCAGGCGAGCGCCCTCGACCTGACGAAGACGTTCGAGCGGGATTCGTTCGACGCCGTCGTCAGCACGCAGGTGCTCGAGCATCTCCCCGACTGGATCGGGGCGCTGCGGGAGATGGGGGGCGTTCTTCGGCCTGGCGGACGCCTCTACCTCACCTGCGACTCGGGCGATCTCGGCCGGAGCTCGGCGGCGCGGGGATGGCTCGCCGGCAAGCGCGCCTACGCCCGGGTCACGTCACGCCTGCCCGCGCTCGGTCGAGCGCTCCGCCCGCTCGCGAGCGGCGAGTGGGAGCGCGGGCCGCAGCTCGAGGAGCTCGGCGCCGGCGCGCGCTCGGCCGGCCTGGAGCCGGCGGTGCTGATGCGCTACGCGTTGCGCGACCTCAAGGACGTTCGCGGCGAATCGGGTGCCCGGCTGCTGGCGCTCGCGTTCGAGGAGGCTCTGCGGGAGGAAGCGGACACGGTGCGCTTCGCCCACCTCTACCGCATCCTCTACCTGCAGGCTCGCAGGCCCTGATCAACCGCGCCAGCCGCCGGTCTCGCCCTTGTAGGTGCCGCCGACGAGGGCGAGCGGCGTCCGGAGCAGGATCAGGAGGTCGGTCTTCCAGCTCCGGTGGTCGACGTACCAGAGGTCGAGCGCGATCCGCTCCTCCCAGGGAAGGGTGGCACGGCCGTGGATCTGGGCCCAGCCGGTGATCCCGGGCCGCACCTCGAGCCGGCGGCGCTGGCGCTCGTCGTACTGCTCGACCTGGTAGCGCAGGGTCGGGCGCGGGCCGATCACGCTCATCTCCCCCCGGACGACGTTCCAGAGCTGGGGCAGCTCGTCGAGCGAGGTGCGGCGGAGGAAGCGGCCGATCCGGGTGATCCGCGAGTCGCCCGCCGCGATCGCAAAGCCGGCGCCCTGCCGCTCGGCGCCGACGATCATCGTCCGCAGCTTCAGCAGCTCGAAGTCGCGACCGTCCTTGCCGACGCGAGCCTGCCGATAGAGGATCGGTCCCCGGTCGTCGAGCTTGACCGCGAGCGCCGAGGCCGCCAGGAGCGGGCTCGAGAGCACGAGCCCTGCGCCGGCGAGCGCGACGTCGAGCGCCCTATGCATCCCGGCTCACCGCGTGCCCTCGGCGACCTCCCACGTCGCGGGCACGCCGCGGCGCAGGTAGCTCCAGAGCGCGACGAGCGTCGCCCACGTGACGAGCACGTAGTAGCGGGCGATCCCGACACCCACCGCGGCCGCGACGAGCAGGACGAGCTGCCCGGCGAGCGCGACCTGGTAGCTGAGCCCCTCGCGGACGAGCGCGATCGACGCCCCCAGGAGGAGGAGATGGAGGAGGCCGCTGCCGTAGCGAAGCACGCGGTGCGAGAGCATCTCCAGCCAGTACAGAGGCGGCAGCCCGCGCATCATCCGGCCTCGCAGAGCGATCAGCCAGCAGTGCTCGAACATCCTCACCTTGCGCCGGAACTCGGCCTCGTTCGTCGGGGTCGGCTTCTCGGAGGCGTGCGCGTCGGGCTCGTAGACGGCGCGCCGGCCACGCTGCACCATCAAGTACGGAAACGCGAGATCGTGACCGAAGCGCGGATCGACCTCGACGTAGTCCTCGCGCCGGACCGCGTAGATCGAGCCGTTGCCGCCCGTGACCGAGGCGAGCTTTGACTCCGCCGCGCGCACCGACAGCTCGTAGCGCCAGTAGACGCCCTCCTTGTTCGAGCCGTCCGCGCGCTGGATCTTAAGCCGGCCGCAGACGTACCCGACTTCGGGGTCGGCGAACGAGCGCACGAGCTGCCGGAGCGCGTCCGGCGCCCAGCTCGCGTTCGCGTCCGAGAAGGCGACGATTGCGCCGCTCGTCTCCCGGACGGCCCGGTTCTGCGCCGCGACCTTGCCGCCCCGCTCGTTCACGATCAGCCTCACGTGTGGCGCGAACGGCTCGACGAGCTCGTGCGTGCGGTCGGTCGAGGCATCGGAGGTGACGACGAGCTCGACCTTGTCGGCGGGATAGTCGAGCGCGAGCAGGTTCTCGAGCCGGCGCTCGATCACGGCCTCCTCGTTATAGGCGGCGACGATCACGGTCACCGACGGCTCGATCGGCGCCGATCGCACCCGTCGCGGTCGCACGTGCGCGAGCAGCGACGCCGCAAGCGGATACGCGGCGTGTGTCCAGACGAGGGCGCTGCCCGAGATCCAGAAGGCGGCCTTGAGGCCGATCACGCGACGAGCTCCTCCAGCAGGACGCGGTAGCGCCCGATTGCGACGGAGCGGTCGGCCTCCTCGACGACGTAGGCGCGGCCGCGGGCGCCCAGCTCATCCAACTCGCCCCGCCGCGCTCGCAGGTCACGGATCGCATCCGCGAGGAGCTCGGGACGCCCCGGCGGGATCACGACCCCGCAGCCCACGCTCCGAACAACCTGAGCCGTCTCGCTCTCGGGATCGGCGGCCACGATCACCGGCCGGCCGGCCGAGAGGATCCCGTAGAGCCGGCTCGGAACGACGTAGCCCGAGAGCCCGCTGCCGAGGCCGACGACGTGGACGTCCGCGCTCGAGAGCGACTGCGGCAGCGCCGTGCGCGGCTGGTAGGGGAGAAACTGGACGGCATCGGTCTCGTGCAGCTTCGCGAGCGCGACGAGCTCCTCGTGCCGGGCGCCGAAGCCGACGATCAGGATCCTCAGATCGTCGAGATCGCGCAGGAAGGTGGCGGAGCGGACGAGGCTGTCGAGGTTCTGGGCGTGGCCGACATTGCCCGAATGCATGACGACGAACGCATTGCGGAGCCGCCGCTTCCGAGCCCACGCGTTGTCGCGCGGCTGCGGCGTGATCGCGTTCGTGTCGACCCAGTTCGGGATCACCGTCAGCCGCTCCGGTGGCGCGCCCTTCTCCTCCAGCCGTCGGCGCATCGTCTCGCCGATCGCGACGATCCGGTCGGCGCGCTTCAGGTAGAGGCCGACGAGCCCGCGAAGCAGGCCGATCAGGACAGGGTTCTCCAGCCGCTTCAGCTCGAGCGCGATCTCCGGGAAGACGTCCTCGCTGATCACGAGCAGAGGCGCGCGGAAGCGGCGCGCGACGATGAGCGCGATGTCGCCGACCATCGGCGGATCGGTCATGCAGAGGACGACGTCCGGCCGGGCCCCACGCAGCGCCCGGCCGAGAGCGCGACCGAGGTACGTGAGGTAGTTCGCGGCGCGTGCGGCAAGCTTCGAGCGCTCGAAGGACGTCGAGGGAACGCGGAAGATCTCGACGCCGTTGCGCACGGTCCGCCGCGGCTCGTCCCCGTGGCCGTGGAGGATCCCGGTGACGACGCGGACGTCGTAGTCCTCGGCGAGCGCCTCGCACAGCTCCGTGAGCAGATGCGCTGTCGCCTCGACACCGGGCCAGTAGTACTGATTGAGCACGAGCAGGCGTGGTCGGGGTCGGGTGTTCATCGCGCGTCAGGCTAGCCTCTCCGATGTGGGCGGCCTGCGCATCCTCTTCGCCGCGCCCGCCTACTGGCCGGCCGTCGCGTTCGGCGGCCCGATCTGGGTCGCGCGCGAGCTGACCGAAGGCTTGGCGGGGCGCGGGCACCGGGTCGACGTGGTCACGACGTCGTTGCGCTCGATCGGCGAGCCGCCCGCGGAGCGCCTGCGGACGCGCGTGCGCATGGAGAACGGGGTTCACGTCCACGAGCTTGCGACGCCGCTCCGCTACCGCTGGATGGGGATCACGCCGAGCCTGCCGCTCGTCCTCGACTCGCTGCCGCGGCCCGATGTCGTCCACATCTTCGGCTACCGCGACGTCGTCACGACGCTCACCGCCGCCTGGGCCCGCGGGCGCTCGATCCCGTACGTCTTCGAGCCGCTCGACATGTACGTGCGGCGCTATCGCAACGTCCCGATCAAGCGGGCCTTCGACCGGGCTGTGGGGGAGCGCGTGGCGCGAGGCGCGGCCCTCGTGCTCGCGGTCTCGGAGCTCGAGCGCGCCGAGTTGATCGCGGCAGGACTCGACCCGGCGCAGGTCGTCGTCCGGCCGAACGGCTTCCCGGCCCCCCACGAGGAGCGGGGGACTGCGCTGAGGACGCGACTCGGGATCGGGCTCGATGTCCCGCTCGTCCTGAACGTCGGCCGGGTCAGCTTCAAGAAGGGGCTCGACCTGCTGCTCGAGGCCGTCGCCGGGATCCCGGACGTCCAGCTCGCGATCGTCGGCTTCGACGACGGCGACGGCACCTTCGCCCGGGTCGAAGCGCTGAGGGCCCGTCCGGAGCTCGCCGGCCGTGTCCAGCTGCTGCCCCCCTTCGACGACCGGCAGCCACGCGAGCTCTACGGCGAGGCCGACGTCTTCGTGCTCCCTTCGCGAAACGAGAGCTTCGGGATGGTTGCCGCCGAGGCTGCCGCCGCGGGGACACCCGTCGTCGTCACGGATCACTGCGGCGTGGCGGCGCTGCTGGGGGAACGGGCGGCAGTGATCGTTCCGCCGGAGGTGGCGCCGCTCCGCGAGGCGATCGTGCGCGTGCTCGCAGACCCGGGGCTGCGCGAACGGCTGGGTGCAGGGGGCCGGGAGGTCGCAGGCGAGGTCTCCTGGGAGTCGATCGTGATCGAGCAGGAGCGGCTCTATCTTCGGGCGCTGGGGCGGCACGCGGCACGATGATCGATCTGACGGTACTCGGCCCGGATCCACGCTTCCGCGGGGGCGGCGCCGCTCAGGTCGAGGCATTCCTGGCTGGAGCCCGCGAGCTCGGCCGCTCGCCCGAGCTCCTCTCTGCTCCGCATCCCACGTTTGACCGCAAGCGGTGGACGCTGAACCGCGTCGAGGCGATCCGGCAGCTCCGCTCGGGCCTTCGTCACGCCTCGCGCGCGAAGGACGCGACCTCTCTCTGGGTGGCCGGCCCGCTCGCGACGCACGGGCTCGCCGCTCCTCCATCGGATCGCGCCTACGGCTGCTGGCTCGGGACGACGCTCGACGAGGAGTGGACGGCGCGGGCGCGCGGGCTCGGCTTCGGGCGCCGACTCGCGCAGCGGCTGAACGCGCCCTTCCTCCGGCCACTCGAGCGCCGCGTGATCCGCGAGGCTGCGCGGGTCTACGCGACGAGCGCCGCCTCGAGGACGTCCATCGCAGCGGCGGGGGATCGGGACGAGGCAGAGGTCGGGATCCTGCCCATCCCGGTCGACGTCGACGGCCTCGACCCCGAGCCGGACGAGACCTGGCTCGCCCGGCTCGAAACCCCCGTGCTCGCGTTCATCGGCCGCGCCGACGACCCGCGCAAGAACCTGCCGCTCCTGCTCGAGGCGCTGCCGCTGATCCGCGCCCGCGTTCCCGGCACGAGACTCCGGCTGATCGGCCGGCCGCCGGAAGACGTCCCCGACGGGGTCGACGCGCTCGGCGAGATGGCCTCGATCGCCGACCCGCTGCGCGAGTCCACGCTCTTCGTCCTGCCCTCCTGGCAGGAGGGATTCGGGATCGTCGCGGCCGAGGCGCTTGCGTCCGGGGTCCCGGTCGTGACGACGCCCTCCGGCGGGCCCGAGCAGCTCGTTCGCGAGTCGGGCGCCGGCCGAGTCCTCTCCGGCTTCGGGGTCGAGGAGCTCGCCGAGACCGTCTCAGCCCTGCTCGGGGACGTTGCTACCCTCCGGCGGATGCGAGCCGCAGGTCGGGAGTACGTCGTGCGCGAGCACTCCCCCGACCGCTTCCGCTCCCTCCTCGCAGACGCGCTCCGCGCGGTCGATTCCGCTTAGCCGTGCGCTTTCTCTTCACCACGCTCCAGACCTACGAGAGCGAGTTCTACGGGAGCGTGGGCGCGGAGCTCGAGCGGCGGGGGCACGAGACCGCGCATGTCAGCGTCTCCCGCGAGGCGGCGCGGCTTCTGCGCGAGCGCGGGCTCGAGGCGCGCTGCCTGCTCGACTTCATGGACGAGCCAGCCTCGCTCGACGCAGAAGTCCAGCGGATCGAGTCGACCTACCCGATCCTGCACATTCGCGAGGTCTACTACGCCGACCGCGTCAACGCGGGCAAGCCGGAGGAGTGGGCGATCCGCCGCACCGTCCGCCACTTCCGCGCGCTCGAGCGCTTGTTCGACGAGCTGCGGCCCGACGTGCTCGTGCCCGAGGTCGGGAACGAGACGATCCGCGTCGTCACGCACCTGATCGGGCTCGAGCGGCGGCTCCCGGTGCTCTTCCTCCTCTACACGATCTTCCCGAATCCGCTGCGGCTCTCGGTGGACACGCTGCACGCGCCGATCGTCGGGCCCGACGAGGTGCGCGAGCTGACGGCCGCCGAGCGCGACGAGGTCGAGGCGTTCCGACGCAGGTTCACGGAGCGGGCGAAGCCGATCCGCGAGTACCGCCGCTGGCCGGTCGAGTGGCGACGCGCGAAGCTCTTCGTCGAGCACGTCAGGCGCAAGCGCGGCGAAGACGCCGACAACGAGTACCTCGAGCCGTGGCGTCTGCTCGGGACGAACGTCGCCGAGACCGTGCGAGCCCGGGCGGCGCGGCCGTTCTACGACGACCTCGAAAGCCCGAGGCCGTTCGTCTACTTCCCGCTCCACGTCACCGACGACTACAAGATCCGCAAGGTGATCCCGCACACCGAGGATCAGGCCTCCCTCGTCGAGCAGGTCGCCGACGCGCTTCCGCCCGGCCACGACCTCGTGCTCAAGGAGCACCCGATGTCGGTCGGCCGGAACTCGATCGCGCTGCTCCGCCGGCTGCGCACGCGCCCCAACGTGCGGCTCGTGGCGCCGCACACTTCCTCGCACGAGCTGATCCGCCGCGCCGAGGCGATCGCCGTGATCAGCTCGACCGTCGGGCTCGAGGCGCTCCTCTACGAGAAGCCCGTGCTCACGCTCGGCCAGCCTTTCTACTCGGGCTACGGGATCACGCTCGACGTCGACTCGTTCCGCGAGCTCCGCGCGAAGGTGCCGGAGCTCCTGCGCTTCCGCCCCGAGACCGAGACGATCGCGCGCTTCCTCCACGCGGCGATGCGCCGCTGCGTCCCCGGCGCGCCGGTGCTCGTCGATCGGTCGGAGGAGAACGCGATCCGGCTCGCCGGCTCGCTCGAGGAGGCCGCGCGCGCAGCCCTCGCAGAGCGGGAGGGCGTGACCGCATGATCGCTCTCTTCTGGGACATCGACGGGACGCTCCTGACGACGGCGCGCGCCGGCGTCTTTTCGCTCGAGGCGGCGCTCGAGGAGGTGAGCGGCGTCCGCACGAGCCTCCAGGGGATGGCGACGGCGGGAATGACCGACTACTCGATCGCCGAGGCCGCGCTCGCCCGCGTCGGGCACGCGACCGACGAGGAGGTCGTGCAGCGGTTCCTGCGCATCCACGGCGACCAGCTCGCCGGCTTCCTCCACCGCCGCGCGGGCGAGGTGCTGCCGGGCGTCCGGGAGATATTGGAGGACCTTGATTCCCGCGACGACGTGGCCAACCTGCTCCTGACCGGCAACACTGAGGCGGGCGCGGCCGCCAAGCTCGCTCACTACGGGCTCGACGGACTCTTCCGGCTGGGCGGCGCCTTCTCCGTCGGCCCGGGCGAGCGGGCGGAGATCGCCCGGCGGGCGCTTCCCTTCGCGAACGGCGCCGTGGCGTTCGTGATCGGCGACACCCCGGCGGACATCGAGTGCGGAAACGCGATCGAGGCGAAGACGATTGCGGTCGCGACGGGCGCCTACACGGTTGCGCAGCTCGCGGAGCACGAGCCGTGGCTCCTGCTCGAGCGGCTTCCCGAGCCGGCGCGCTTTCGCGAGCTGATAGGCGTTCACTAGCCCCGCTCGAAGACCCCGTACCAGACCCCCGGCAGGGGGACGCCCTCGCGCTCGCGGTGCTCCTCGACGAGCTCGAAGCCCGCCGCCAGGAGGGCTCCGAGTACGCCTTCAGTGAGCTCGGTTTCGACCTCGACGAGGATCGAGCGCAGCTCCTCTCGCCGGAGTGTTGCCTCGGCGCCCGCGAGCACGGAGATCTCACCGCCGTCGACGTCGAGCTTGAGCAGCGTGGGCGGTTCGACGCCGAACGACTCCACGACCTGGTCGAGCGTGTGGACGAGAACCGGCTGTCGATATGGCGCGCCGCCGGCCGAGCCGTCGAGCAGGTGGAGAGCGCTTCCGGCCCGCAGATCGCTGTAGTCGAGCGTCGCGGTGCGCGCGGCGTCGCCGAGGACGAGCGGGAGCGGCACGATGCGCTCGTCGAGCTCGTTCAGGACGATGTTGTCGCACAGGGCCGCGAAGTTCGCGTAGCCGGGCTCGACCGCGACGACCAGGCCGTCCTCGCCGAGCAAGCGCGCCGCGACGAGCGCATAGACGCCGACGTTGGCGCCTACGTCCCAGACGACGTCGCCGGAGCGAACGGTGCGCTCGAGCCAGGCGACGGTCCAGGGCTCCTTCGCAACCGACTCGACCCGCAGTCGAGCGGTCGCTCCCGTCGTCACACGGATCCGCACGTCGAGCGTGGGGTGGTCGATCCGGACGACCTTCTGCGCCAGCGCTCGCCGGACCTTCAGCCGGCGGTATGCCTCCTGCGAGCCGGGTACGCGCCGCGCGATTCGGTGGACGAGACCACGTCGGCGTGCCATGGCGGAGAGCGTACTGGGGCCGCCGGTACCCTCCGGCCGTGCCCGACCGCCCGCTCCGGATCCTCTTCTTCCTCTACCACGCGGGCTACCTCCGCCACTACGCCGAGCCGATCCGGCTGCTCGCGCGGGAGGGGCACGCGATCCACCTCGGCTTCACCGCAGTCGAGAAGGATCCGGGCGACGGCCTGCTCGCGGAAGGGCTTGCGGCCGAGTTCCCCGCCGTCACCTTCGGCCCGGCGCCGAGCCGCGGCTACTTCGACGGCTGGCGGCGAACGAGCATCCTCGTGCGCGCCTTCACCGATCTCGCCCGCTACATGCACCCGCGGTATGCGGCGGCGCCGCCGCTCCGCTCCCGAATGGCCGCGAAGATCAGGCTCCAAGTGCAGTTCGGCAAGGGGGATCCGATCACGGGCTACCTTCTCGTGCGGCTCGTGGACTCACTCGCGCGGCGCTCCGACGCCACGCTCGCTCGCCGGGCGCTCCGCTTCCTCGCGGCCTGCGAGCTGGCGATCCCGACGAGCCGCCGGATCGACGCCTTCGTCCGCCGCGTCGACCCCGACGTCGTGCTCGCGACGCCGCTCGTCGAGTACGCCTCGAGCCAGGTCGACTACCTGAAGAGCGGTCGCGCGCTCGGGGTCTCGACCGCCGCGGCCATCGCGAGCTGGGACAACCTGACGAACAAGGGGATGCTCCGGTTCACACCCGACCGCGTCCTCGTCTGGAACGAGGTGCAGCGGCGCGAGCTCGAGGAGCTGCAGGGGATCGCCGGGGAGCGCGCGGTCGTGACGGGCGCGCAGAAGTTCGACGAGTGGTTCGAGCGGACGCCGAGCCGCTCGGCGGCCGAGTTCGAGCGCCGCGTCGGGATCCGGGAGGACGCGCCGTTCCTGCTCTACGTCTGCTCGTCCCTCTTCATCGCGCCCGAGGAGGTCTCGTTCGTGCGCCGCTGGGTGGAGGCGCTCCGGGCCGAGCCGCGGTTCTCCTCCGACGAACTCGGGATCGTCGTCCGCCCCCATCCCCAGAACCTCGCCCAGTGGCGGGGAGTCGACCTCGCGGAGCTCGAGAACGTCGTCGTCTGGCCGCCGGGCGGGGCGCAACCGGACTCGGGCGAGGCCCGGGCGGACTTCTTCGACTCGCTCGCGCACGCCGCCGCGGTCGTCGGCGTGAACACGAGCGTGATGATCGAGGCGGCGATCGTCGGGCGCAGCGTCCTCACGCTCCTCGACCCCGCCTTCGACGAGACGCAGGAGGGAACGCTCCACTTTCACTACCTCCTCCGCGAGAACGGCGGCTTCCTCGAGCTCGCGCGCTCGTTCGACGAGCATCTGCGCCAGCTCGAGCGCGTGCTCGAGGGCGGCGAGCCCGACCACGAGCGGATCCAGCGCTTCATCGGCTCCTTCGTCCGCCCGCACGGGCTCGACGTGCCGGCCGCGCCGCTCGTCGCAGCGGCGATCGCGGAGCTCGCGCGCGAGACGCCGGCGCCGCCGCCGTCATCGAGCCCCGCAGTCCGCCTACTCCGTCTCGCCCTCCTCGTCCCGACCGCCGTCGCCACAGCCTCGACGGTCGTCGGGCTCGCGATCCACCGGCTTACCGGCCGGACGGCGGGCGGCTCAGCGCGGCCGGGCGCTTGATCTTCGGGGCCAGCGGGCGCGGAGATGACGGAACGCTCGGACCGAGCCCATCGCCGTCCGCAGCGCGAGCCGCAGAGAGAGCAACGGGAGCGATAGGCGCCCACTTTCGGCCGGAGGACGGCTCGCCACATCCTCGATCGCGTCGAGCACGAGCGGTAGCGCCGCCTGCTCGAGCCCGTGAGGCCGGACGAACTCGAGCAGGAACGCGAGCCGCCGTTCCTCCCAGGCGTCGTCGCGGCCCGCCAGAGTCGCCAGGAGCTGCTCCCGGTGCTCCTCCGCGGACCTGGCGCTCGGCACGATCCCACCGCCGACCGCGAGGAGGTAGTCGA
>JBPCJB010000089.1:0-17367 GCA_051005735.1 Gaiellaceae bacterium
GCCCCCCCCCCCCCCCCCCCCCCCCCCCCCCCCCCCCCCCCCCCCCCCCCCCCCCCCCCCCCCCCCCCCCCCCCCCCCCCCCCCCCCCCCCCCCCCCCCCCCCCCCCCCCCCCCCCCGCCCCACCCCCCCCCCCCCCCCCCCCCCCCCCCCCCCCACGCCGGCGTCGCGCAGTTGCTCGACGGCATGAGCGGAGGCGCCACGGAGGAGCGGCGCCTCGCCGAGCGCGTCCGGCCCCGGAACCGTCACGTTCGTCACAGCGTCGCCGCCGTCTCGGAAGCCGACGCCACGCGTGCCGCTCGCCGAAGGGACGGGAGATCCTGCTTGCGCTCGAAGAGCACCCTTGCCTCTGTGAGGATCGGAGCCGTCTCACCGGCGCGACCAAGCAAGGCGAGAGTCTCCGCGAGGTCGAGGAGCGCGGCGCCGTGGAGGCTGAGATAGTCGGTCGTGGCCGCCAGGCGCACACCCTCGCGCGCCAGCTCCTCGGCCCTGGGGTCGCCGTCGCGCCTCGCCAGCGCACGAGCACGCGCCCCTCTCCAGAGAACCTGCGAGCCGAAGTCGTCGGTGGCCGCGATCTGCTCGCTGATGCGGCTGTACTCCTCGGCCTCGTCGTCGCGCCCCTCAGAGGCATACGTCTCTGCGAGCATTGCCGCGATGGTCGAGCGGAGCTCCGTCTCGCCGATCTCGGTCAGAGCCTCGTATCCGGCGAGGAGCTCCCGCTCGGCCCCCGCTGGGTTGCCTGCCATCGTCTCGATTCCAGCGGGGATGGCGGATCGCGCGACGAGCGCGAAGGTCATCCCGAGCTCCTCGAAGATCGCGCGGCTGCGCCCGTAGAGCTCGCGCGCCTCGTCCGTCTGATCCGCCATCGCCACGAGATACGCGAGCATCCCGAGCCACGACGCCTCCATCCAACGCACACCGCGGCTCTCCTCGAGCAGCTCGGTACAGCGCTCGATCGCCCTCGGCACCGGCATCGGCCCGTAGACGAAGCTCGTCCCGAGAAGCAACCGGATCTCCGCCTCTTCGCGCTCGTCGCCGGCGTGTCGCGCATGGACGAGAGCCTGCTCCAGAGCCTCCGCCTTGTCGCCAAAGCGACACGCGAGGCGGTCGACCTCGCTGCGCAGCCTCCACGCGCGCGCGAGACCCAGATCGTCATCGTGCTCCCGGAAGAGCGGGATTGCCCGCTCTGCGAGCCGCGCGGCCTCCTCCGCTCGGCCGGCGGCGTTCGTTTGCAGGCGGACGAACTCGCGACCGACTGCGGCGCGTGTGGCGTTCGCTTCGTCGTCAGAGAGAACCGCCTGATCGTGCGCCTGCTCCAGCATCGCCTCCGCTTCCTCGAGCTGGCCGAGCTGGAGCAGCACGCTCGCGAGCCGGATCACGATGTCGACCCGATCGTCGTCGTCCTGATCGCCAAGCCGCATCGCCCGCTCGAAGAGGTTGACGCCTGCGGCCAAGTCGCCGCGCAGGAGGGCCCTCTGCCCCGCTGACCAGAGTTTGATTCGACCTCGCGCCCGCAGCGCAAGCGCGCCCGGACCGAGCGGCCCGAGCCCGAGCCGCTGCTCGTATGCCTGTTCCAGGTGATAGCCGATGATCTCGTCGTACTCGGCCACCCGCTCTCCGACCCGCTCCTCGAGGAAGGTCGCGAAGCCCTCGTGCAGAACCGCCCGCGTCTCCTTCGGGATCGCGCGGTAGGCGGCATCGCGGATCAAGATGTGGCTGAAGCGGAAAGCGTCTTCTCCGCCGAGCCCGTCGGCGTCGGGCTGGACGAGCTCCTTCCGCATCAGCTCCTGGAGGCTCGCACCCGTCTCTCCGCGCTCCGAGTCGGGAGAAAGGATGACGACAGCCTCCCAGCCGAAGATCCGCCCGATCACGGCCGCCCGCTGGATCGTCGCACGCTCGCGCGGCGCGAGCCGGTCGAGCCGCGCCGCGAGCAACGCCTCGATCGAGGGCGGGATCACTGCGCCCCCGAGATCGAGATCGGCCTCCCAGCGCCCGGCGCGTTTCACGAGCAGACCGTCGTCGATCAGCATTCGCAGCATCTCCTCGACGAAGAGCGGGTTTCCCTCCGCCGCGGCGACGACTCGCGCTCCGAGGTCGGCTGCGACGTCCTCGCCGAGCAGGTTCGCGACGAGCAGCTCGCACTGCGCGTCCCCGAGCGGCTCGAGCACGATCGAGCTCGCATTCGCCAGTGAGGTCGCCCACGTCGGCACGGTCTCCGCGAGCTCCGGCCGCGATGGACACAGCACGAGGATCGGCGCGCCGCGGCTGAACGCCGCCAGGTACTCGATCAGGTTCAGGAATGCCGGCTCGGCCCAATGGATGTCGTCGAAGACGACGACGACCGGCCGTTCTGCCGCGAAGCTCTCGAGCAGTCGGCGCACGGCCCACGAGATCTCCTCCGGACGGCCAAGCACGTCGTCGAGCCCGATCGCACCGGCGAGGCGCGTCGCTACGAGCTTGCCTTCATCGCTGTCGTCGACGAGCCCGGCGAGCTTCGCCCGCGCCTCGTCGCGCGTCTCGTCGTCATCGATCCCGGCGAGGCTCTTCAGCATGATGGCGAGTGGGAAGTACGTGATTCCCTCGCCGTAGGGGATGCAGCGGCCCTGGAGAACGGTTGCGCGGCTCTCGACGCGCTCGACGAACTCCTTGGTTAGGCGCGACTTCCCCGCGCCGGCCGGGGCAAGCACAGTGACGACTGCGCAGGTCGCGGTGACCGAAACCCGCTCGAATGCCTCGACCAGAAAGTCGAGCTCCGCCTCGCGCCCGATGATCGGGGAGTTCAGGCGCCTCGCGAGGCCGGGCGCCTCGGCATCGACCGTGACGAGGCGATAGGCCGGGAGCGGCTCGCTCTTCCCCTTGGCGGCGAGCGGCTCGACGGCCTCGACGGCAACGGCGTCGCGAACGAGCCGGTAGGTCGCCTCCCCGATCAGGACCTCCCCCGGCGGTGCGGCCTGCTCCAGCCGTGCGGCGACATTGACGGTGTCACCCGTCGCGAAGGTGCTACCGCCGGCGATGTCCCCCGCGACGACCTCGCCGGTGTTCACGCCGGTCCGCACCTGGATCCGGACGCCCCAGTCTCGCTCGAACTCCCCGTTCAGGATCACGAGCGCGTCGCGCATCTGGGCGGCCGCGCGCACGGCGCGCAGGGCGTCGTCCTCGTGCAAGACCGGAATTCCGAAGGCGGCCATGATCGCGTCGCCGACGAACTTCTCGAGCGTGCCGCCGTGCCGCTCGATTATGTGCGTCGCCTCACCGAAGTAGCGCGACATCACCTGCCGCATCGACTCGGGGTCGAGCTGCTCGCCGAGCGCCGTCGAGCCGGTGACGTCGCAGAACAGCATCGTCACCGTCCGCCGCGAGTCGACCGCGAGCGAGCGAGCACCGGTGAGTCCCGGCGAGAGGGCGGGAGGCGGCGGGACGACCGGAGTGGGAGCGGCTACGGGAACGGGCGCGCCGACGACGGCCGTACCACACTGCGCGCAGAACTTCGCCCCCGGGACGAGCTCTGCCCCGCAGCCCGTGCATCCGGTCGCGACGGCGGATCCGCACTGCGCACAGAAGCGCGCTCCCGCCGCGCTCTCGGCGCCGCAATGAGGACAGAACGGCATGCCGCCAGTGTACGACGGGGCCGGCGGGTATCGCGTCCCGCCGGCCCGTCGCGATCTGTGCTGGGAGCGCTAGCCGGGGTAACCGGGACGCGCGAAGACGTTCCCCGTCCAGCCGTCGGAGGTCGGATAGTCGACGGCCTCCTCCTCGTCGAATCCCACCACCCTGAGCACGAGCTTCGACAGGTTCAAGCCGACGAGCAGCGCCGTCTGTCCGCTCGGACAGGAGACGCCCTCGGGCGAAGCAAGGAGGATCGACAACCCGTCACCGCTGTAGACGATCTTTCCGTTCCGGTCGGCCGTCAGCGAGAGCTGGCTGCCGAGGATGCCGACGGGTCCCTCGAACTTCTTCGGATCGGACGGCAAGCCGCCGCCACCGTTCGCGCAGGCCCAGGCCTGCGTGCCCTCGGCGTAGGGGACGAACGTGGGCGAGCGCGAGACGCCGACCGCGCTGAAGTGCACATAGATCGCGGCCGACGCGGCGCGCGGCGCCGCGACCGCCGCAGCGAGGACTCGGGCCGAGCCGACCGTTGTCTTGCCGCCACCCTTCGTCGCGGTGCCCGCGTCAAAGGTCGAGTCCACCGTTCTGAAGTTCGGGAAGCCGGCCCACGCGGCAGTCACGCCGATCGCGAGCGCCGCTGTCGCGACCACGGCGAGAATCGCCGGTCGTCTCGTTCTGTTCACTCTCTCACCTCACCCTTCGTGCCCTGAGCAATTTTGATTCGCCCAGGATCGAGTCTTTCTCGTCAAAAGTCAAGTTAGCCGCAAAATCTTCCCTCGCGCGGCGCGAAACCTTCCCTTATCCAGGCGAGACTCCGGAGCCGATTGAGCCGAGCCGACCGGCGACGAGCGCATCGGCGGCGCCGGAGCTGCGGGGATCCTGCGCCACGGCACCGAGGAAGTCGGAACGCTCGAGCGCAAGGAGCCGCACGGCGGTGCGGGCGGTGACCGTCGCCGTGCGCGGGACGTCGCGGAGCAGCGCGATCTCGCCGAAACCGTCGCCCTCCTCGAGCTCGACAGGTCCGTGACCGGCATCTGCCGCGACCGTTCCCGACTCGATCAGATAGAAGCGTGCGCCCTCTTCGCCCATCCGAACGATGGTCTCGCCGGTCGCGGCGGTTTCGAGCACGAGCCGGCCGGCCAGGTGCTCGAGGGTTGCAGGCGGCAGCGGCGCGAAGATCGGATGCCGCGCGAGCAGCGCGATGCGACTCGGCTCGACCCGCGATCCGACCGAGACCGCGCCGAGACCTCTCGCAGAGAGGAGTACGAGGGCCGGAAGGAAGAGCCCGGTCGCGATCAGCGCGCCGCGCGTCCCGATTGTGGCGACGAGCAGCGGGGCGAGCAGCGCTCCCGCCCCGATCGAGGCGAGCAGGATGCTCTCGAGCACCCCGAACACGCGCGCGAGCACGTCATCCGGGACGGCCCGCTGCATCAGCGTCAGCGCGCTGATGTCGGTCAGCGTGTTCCCGATCCCGGAGACGACGAGCAGGGCGAGCACGAATGCGGGCTCCGGCCAGAGCACGACGAGCGCGAGCGGCGCGCCGTAGAGCGCGACGCCGAGGCCGAAATCGAGCGCGAGGCGTCCTCGGGCCGCCAGCGTCAGCGCCAGCAGGGCGCCGAGCAGCCCGCCGATCCCCACCGCCGAGTTGAGGAAGCCGACACCGGCCTCGCCGAGCTCGAGCAGCTCGAGCGCCGTCACCACGACGAGCACGGCAAAGGCGCCGGCGACGAGTGTCTGGGCGGCGTAGAGGCCGACGACGAGCCGGAGGCCGCGATCCGCCGCCAGCGCCCGGAACCCCGCGGCGAGCTCCTCGGTGAACCGAGGCCGGGTCGAAGCCGGAGGTGCGATGGGCGGCGTTTCGGCCCGGATCCGCGCGACGAGCAGAGCCGACCAGAGGAAGCTCAACCCGTTGACGGCGAAGACGACCTCCGCGCTCGTCCCCGCGAGGAGGAGCCCGCCGAGGGCCGGGCCCAGGAAGCTGCCGACGCTCTCGACGGTCGACGAGGCGACGTTCGCCGCGCTCAGCTCCTCCGGGTCCCGCGCCAGCGAGGGCAGCAGAGCGGCCTGAGCGGGGCGGAACGCGGTGCCGACGACACTTGCGAGACCCGCCGCTGCGTAGACGACCGGCGCCGGCCCGCCCGAGAGGATCGTCAGGGCGGCGACAGCCATCAGCGGCGCCCGGATCAGATCGGCAGCGATCATCACCCGCTCGCGCGGAAAGCGATCGGCGGCGACCGCCACGATCGGCGCAGCGAGTGCGGACGGCAGCAGCCGGATCACCGCGACGAGCCCGACCGCCGCCGGGCCGCCCTGCTGATAGGCGTAGACGGCCAGCGCCACCGAGTACGACCAGTTCCCGACGACAGAGCCCATCCAGGCAAGCTGGATCCGGCGGAGGTTCGGATTACGGAACGTCGCGCCGAGCGATCCGTAGGCCCGGCCGAAGCGTGTCGAGAGCGCCCGCACGAGCGGCACCTTCGCACTCTTCGTTGCGGACTGGAAGAGGGTGAGGGAAGATGTCCGCCGTGGAGCGCGTCTAGTGGTCGAGCGCCGACCAGAGGCGCACGGCACTGAATGACGACGAAGGGAGCACGAGATGTCGGACAAGGAGCGGGATATCGAACGTCACGACGAGGGCCAGACCGAGGAGCCGACCCAGGATTCGACGGGCGACGACTTCGAGGCCCACCGTCACATCGACCGCGATGTCGAGCGTCACGACGACGGCGGCGAGCCCAACCGGGACGCCGACGCCGGCCGCAACATCGACTGAGCACCCCACCTGCACGAACCGAAGCCGGGGCGCAGCGGACTCCTGCCCCGGCTTCGCGCTGTCTAGGGCTCTCGCTGCTCAGTGCTGGGCGGGCGGCGCGAGCACCGCGACGAGCGCGCGCAGGAGCTGAAGCGCCGCCTCGCGTCGCTCCTCCTCGAGATCCTCGAGCGCACCGGCAAGCTCGGCGACGAGCGCGACATCGACCGCGCCGCCCTCGACGATCGCTCTTGCGCGCCGTGCCCCGCGGAGGAGATCGAGCGCAATCGCCGCCTGGCTCGCGAAGAGCCCGAGCAGGTCCATCTCGGCGAGCGTGAAGCGCTCGTCCTGCTCGCGGTCGAGCACCTGGAGCACGCCCAGAGCCCGCTCCTCGTGGAGCAACGGCACCGCCATCAGCGCCGTCGGGACGTAGCCCGTTCGCTCCGCGACGTCGCGCGCGAACCGTGGATCGTTGCCGAGATCCTCGAGCACGAGCGGCTGCCGCGTCACGAGCACCCAGCCGGCGATTCCGGTGCTCGAGGGGATCCGCGTCCCGATCAGCGCGCCGGCGCTCTGTCCGGCGACCGCCTCGAAGACGAGCTCGTCCGTCTCCTCGTCGTGGAGGAAGATCGAGGCGGCCTGCGCCCGAAAGATCGCCTGCGCCGCCGCCACGATCGAGTCGAGGAGCGCTCGATGCTGCTCCTCGCTGGGGAGGATCCCGGCGGCGACGACGGCACGGAACGGGTCGATCAGGACGCACCTCCCACGTTGGCCGAGGTCAGGTAGAGGACGCTCTTGACCTGGAACGGGGTGAGCTGCGGATGCTTGGCGAGGACAAGCGCGCAGAGCGCCGAGACGTGCGGCGTCGCGAAGCTGTTTCCCGTGCAGCGAAGCGTTCCTCCTCCGGGCCATGCGACCTCGAGATCGACGCCGCGCGCGAAGAACTCAACCGGCGGCGCGGGATTGGCGTACAGGAGGCGCGGATCGTCCTGGTCATGGCTCCCGACCGAGATAACGGAGGAGAACCGCCACGGATAGCTCTCGACGGGCATATTGTGCGCGGAGGCGACGAGCACGATCCGGCCAAAGTACGCGGAGTCGGCGAGCTCGTGGAGGACGGCCGAGAACTTGCTCTTCGTCGTCGAGAGGCTCATGTTGATCACGTCGAAGCCCTGTTCAACGGCGAAGCGGAGCCCGGAGAGCAGGACGTCGCCACTGCCCGTGTAGCCCGTGCCGAGCACGCGAACGCTGTGGAGGCTGCAATCGGGCGCCATTGCTCGAAGCACGCCTGCGCACGCCGTTCCGTGCCCGCAGAGGTCGACTCCTTCGTCTTCGACGACTGCGTGGCCGTCTCCGTCGGGTACGACCGTAAACGACTGCTGCACCGACCCTACGAGCGGGTGGTCTCCCTCGATCCCGCTGTCGAGGATGCAGACGCGGACGCCCGCGCCCGTCGAGCCGCCGAACGCCCACTCGGCGTCGACCCGCTCCGGCCACTCGTGCTCGATCGCGATCCGGCCGAGCTCGCCCGACGGCAGGCTCCAGGCGGGGAGGCTCACTCGGCAGCCGCCTGCCGGAGCGCAGCCGCAGCCTCGTCCAGCGCTCGGCGAGCGCGCTCGTGGTGCGGGTCGTGCGTCGCCGCCGCGAGGTTGATCTCGACGAGCCGAGCGGCAGCCCGCGCCGCCGCCTCCGCGAGCACGACCGCGACGAGCGCCTCACCGCGAACAGAAGCGTTGCAGCGAGGTGCGGCGTGGGCCGCGAGCGTGGCCGTGTCGGCGGCAGCTTCGGCGATTGCGAGCGGAACCTCACTCGCGCGTCTCAGGGCCGCCGCGAGATCCGGACGACGCCCACCGCCGGTGGACGCGAGCGCAGCGAGCACATCCGCGTAGGCCTCCGAGTCCGCGAGCGCCAGCGGGGTGACTCGCGCCCGGAGCGCCTCCGCCTGAGCGGCCACCCCGCCCGACTCCTCCCAATCGGGCGACGTCCGCGCCGCCATCGCGACAAGGCTACCGGCCATGGCGGCGCACACGGCCGCCGCGGCCCCGGCAGCCGGAACCGGTCCCCTCGCGGCGAGCGCGTCGAGGAACTCGTCGAGCCGAAGGCCGAGCAGCCGCTCGGTCCCCGCGTCCTCGGCTACGGAACTCGAATTAACACGAAGCCTTGTGTCGAAGCGTCATCGTGATTCGAGTTCTACAGGGCGAGCCGCCGCTGCAGCTCCACGACCCGTCTCCTGTCGGCCGCGAAGCCGGCGGAGCGGAGGGCCGCCTCGAGATCCTCGATCAGGGCGCGCCGGAAATCGGCGTCCGCGGTCGCGAGCTCCATGATCCGGTCGAGCTCCGCCCGCGCACGAGGTAGCTCGGCGGCCGCGGCGACCCATCCGGCAGGCGCCGGGGGGAGAGCCCGCAGCAGCTCGGCCACGCGTTCGTCGGTATAGCTCGTGATCGGCATCTCACCATTCAAGACTCCAGAACCACCGCCTTTCTTCCCTCGAGCTCGGCGCGGAGCCGGCCGAGGCAGCGGGAGATCCGACTCGCGATCGTCCCGGCGGGAAGCTGTAGCGCCTCGCCGATCGAGCGGTAGCTCTCGTCCTGCGCGAAGAACCGGTCGAGGATCTCCCGGCAATCAGCGGAGAGGCGGGTGAGCCCGTCGCGCACGGCCAGCGCCTCGTCGAGGCGGTCGAGCTCACCGCTTGGATCCTCGACCTCGACCTCCGGCTCCTCACTCTCGTCCCGCCGCCGACGGCAGGAATCGATGCAGAGCCGGCGCGTCATCTGAGCCAGCCACGGACGGAAGGCGTCGTCGTCGCGAAGCGCGTCGATGCGTTCGAACGCGCGGGCAAAGGCGTCTTGGAAGACGTCCTCTGCATCCGGCTCCGGCAGGCGAAAGCCCTGGACCGCGATCGCGTAGACGTAACGCGAGTAGCGCTCGACCAGCGTCGCCCAGGCGCGCTCGTCGCCGGCCCGGCAGAGCGCGACCAGCTCGCCGTCGCTCGTCTCCCCCACGTCCATGCTCGTTAGTGAACCTCTTTCCGATCCGCAGGTCTAGGCTCGGGGGAGCGCGTCAACTCGCTGGAGCCACGCTTCGAGCCGCGGAAACGCGCCGTCGAGGCGAAGGTGGTCGCGGAGGATCTCGTGGAAGCGGTGTGGATCGCCCTCCTCCCAGATCACGGCGTACTTGAGGAACGGGAATGCGGTCACATCCGCGAGCGAGAGCTCGCCGAAGAGGAAGTCGCGTCCGGCGAGCAGATCCTCGAAGAGCGGCAGCGAAGCTGTGATCCGGCCACCGAGCTCCTCCAGCCGCTTGGCGTCGGGCGCCGCCTTCTCTCCTTCCGCAAAATAGAGATTCGGCGCGCGCTTCCAGACTCGGTTGAACCAGTCGCAGAAGATGCGGATCTCGGCCCTCCCGGCGGGATCGGCCGGCAGAAGCGGCGGCGCCGGGTAGGTCTGCTCGAGGTACTCGAGGATTGCGGGCGAGTCGGCGAGGACGAGACCGTCGTGCTCGAGCACCGGGACGAGCTCCTGGCCGCTCACGCGCACGACCTCGCTGCGATCGTCGTCGGCTACATCGATGTAGTCGAGCTCGAGCCCCTTGTGCGCGGCCGCGAGCGCGATGCGCTCGACGTTCGTCGAGAACGGGATCCGGTAGAGCCGCATCGCGCCCGCAGCCATCAGTAGAGCACCATGATCTCGGCGAGCGGCTTGCGCTCGAGGTCGGGCACGGTAGTGCCCTCCGCGGGGAAGCCGACCGGAATCACGCAGAAGGGCCGCTCGTTCGCCGGGCGGCCGAGCAGGTCGCGGATGAAGCCCATCGGGCTCGGCGTGTGCGTGAGCGCGGCGAGGCCGGCCTCGTGGAGGCTCGTGAGGAGGAAGCCGACCGCGATCCCAACCGACTCGCGCGCGTAGTAGTGCTTCACCTTCGCCCCGTCCTCGCCTCTCCCGTAGACCTGCTCGAGCACGACGATCACGTACGGCGCGTCCTCGAGATGGGACTTGACCGCATCGGTACCGAGCGGCGCGAGCGCCCGCAGCCACTCCTCCGACATCCGCCCGTCATAGTTGCGCCGCTCCTCCTCCTCTGCCGCCTGGCGAAGCTGCCGCTTCAGCTCGGGGTCGGTGACAACGACGAACGTCCACGGCTGCTGGTGCGCGCCCGAGGGCGCGGTTCCGGCCGCGGCGATGGCGTTCTGGACGAGCTCGAACGGCACCGGCTCGGAAGAGAACGTGCGGACGGTCCGACGCCGGGAGACCCGCTCCAGAAACCCGCGCGACGCGGCCAGTTGCGCGGTCGGCATCGGGCGCTCGTAGCGAAGCGGCACGAACGGGGGCTCCACCTGCGCGATCCTAATCGTGGGCGCCGCCACGACCGCGCCCGCGACCCCGGCCCCGACCGGAGCCGGAGTCCGAGTCTGAGTCCTGCTCGGCGGTCGAGCCGGTCGTTGTCGTGGCGCCGGTGGACGTCCTCGCGCCGGTCGTCGTCGCAGCAACGGTGGTCGGCGGGGGCTCCTCGCGAGCGCGCGCCGCCGGCGGAGCGAGCGAGGCGCCCTGCTCCAGCCTGACCACCGGCAGCGCGATCGTCTCCTTCGTCAAGGCATGGATCCCGAGGCCGACAACGACCGCGACGACGAGCCCGAGGAGTCCAAGCGCGGCCAGCTTCGTCATGCGGACACCCGCGTCGGCAGGTCGGCCGTCCGCTCGACCGGGAGCTCGACCTCGGCGCGCACGCCGCCGCCCTCGCGATTCCCGATCGACGCGCTGCCGCCCCAGCGCTGCGCCAGCAGCTCGACGATCGCGAGCCCGAGCCCCGTTCCGGGGCTGTCGGAACGACCCCGATGGAAGCGCTCGAAGAGCCGCCGCTCGTCGCCGGGCGCGATCCCGGCGCCCTCGTCGAGCACGAGCAGCCGCCCGTGCTCGCTCCAGGTAAGGGTGACGCGGGTTCCGGGCGGGGCGTAGACGAG
Organism: Gaiellaceae bacterium; assembly: GCA_051005735.1. Lineage (GTDB taxonomy): Bacteria > Actinomycetota > Thermoleophilia > Gaiellales > Gaiellaceae > Gaiellasilicea. Next base: position 11,308 of record JBPCJB010000089.1, read on the forward strand.
CGCGTTCTCGATCAGGTTGTCGAGGATGATCGCGACATCCTCCGCCTGCGCGCGCACTCGGATCGGCGGCCCGGAATGCACTTCGAGCTCGTGGCCCGACTGCTCGGCGCGGGGAAGCCAGCGCTCCTGGGCCGCCTCGCAGGCCTCCTCCAGCGACGTCGGCGCTCGGAGCTCGGGGCGCTCCCCCTGCCGCGCGAGCACGAGCAGCGCATTCAGCAGAGCCGCCGGCCGCTCCGCCTCGTGCTCCGCCGCCCGCAGCTCGCGCAGAAGCCCCGGATCGCGAGCCTTGAGGCCCGCCGCCTCGAGCCGGAGCCGCAGGCCTGTCAGCGGTGTGCGAAGCTGATGCGAGGCGTTACCGACGAAATCGCGCTGCGCGGCGAGCACCTGCCCGAGCCTCTCCGTCATGTCGTTGAAGGCGATCGCGACGTCCCGTTGCTCGCTGGCGCCGACGACCTCGGCACGTGCATCGAGCTCTCCGCGCTCGACCTTGCGCGCGGTGTCCGCCAGCGCGCGCAGCGGCCGTGAGAGCGACCCCGCCAGCACCCACGCGGGCGCGAGCCCGAGCGCGAGCGCGATTCCGCCGACGCCGACGAGCACGAGCACGTTCCGGCGCACGCGACTGCCGACAGCCTCCACGCTCTGCGTCACCCGCACCGCGCCGACCCGACGCCCGTCGTCGATCACCGGCACGGCGGTGAAGAGCAGCTCCTCTCCGAGTGTCTCGCTTCGGCGCTCGCCTTGCGCGGGTCGGCCCGCGAGAGCCTCCCGGATCTCCGGTCGGTTGCGATAGGACGTCAGTCGGAGCCCTTCACCGGCCGAGTCGGCGAGGAGACGCCCACGCAGGTCGACGACGATCACACGGGCGCCGAGGTCGCGGCCGGCATCTCGCACGAGCCGCTCCAGGCGCGGCTGCTCGTCTGCGCTCCCGGCTGCCGCGGCGGCGACCAGCTGGGCTTGGGCGGAGGCCTGCGCACGCACCTCGGCATCGACGCGGCTCGAGAGGCTGAGCGCAAGCGGGATCTCCAGCGCGACCAGGACGAGGACGAGCACATACGCGAAAGCCGCGAGCAGGCGGAGTCGCAAGCTCATTCGACTTCGTCGCGGCCCGAGAAGCGGAAGCCGACACCGCGGATCGTGTGCAGGTAACGAGGCTGCGCCGAGTCGTCGCCGAGCTTCTTGCGCAGCGTGCTCACGTGCACGTCGAGCGTCTTCGTCGAGCCGAACCAGTTGACGTCCCAGACCTCGTCGATCAGGCGCTCTCGCTGCACGACGGAGCCTGCCTCGGCCAGCAGCAGCGCGAGCAGATCGAACTCCTTGCGGCTCAGCTCGAGTAGCTCTCCGGCGAGCGTGGCGCTACGGCGGGCTGGGTCGAGCCGGACCTCTCCCACCTCCAGTGGACCGCTCCGCGCCGTGGCCGGAGCGCTGGCGCGGCGCGCAGCACCGCGCGGATCCGCGCAACGACCTCGCGGGCGCTGAACGGCTTGACGACATAGTCGTCGGCGCCGAGCTCCAGACCGACGACGCGATCCGCCTCCTCGCCGCGGGCCGAGAGGATGATGATCGGAACGGCGGACTCGGCGCGGAGCTCGCGGCAGACGTCGAGGCCGGAGCCATTGGGGAGCATCAGGTCGAGCAGGACGAGATCCGGCCGCAGGCGCCTGCCGAGCTCGATCGCCTCGGCGGCGGTTCCCGCGATCTCCGTCGCGAAGCCCTCCCGCTCGAGCGACTCGGCGAGCGGCGTCGTGATCGACTCCTCGTCCTCGACGAGCAGGATCGTCCGCTTCCCGACCATCGGGCCGTTATACCCGGCCTTTGCGAATGGGCGCAGGAGGCGTCCCTTGGGGAGAGAGCTGAGGGACGCCTCCCTGCGCATCGAGGATCTAGCGGGCGACGAAGCTGCCGCTCATCCCCTTCGAACGGTGCGAGCCGACGCCGCACCAGTAGGCGTAGCGGACGCCCTTGCGCAGCGTTGCGCCGAGCGCAGCCGAGCTCCCTTCGCCGAGCACGCGGCTCTTGTAGGTCTTGCCGCCGCCACGAACCCAGAAGTCGTGCCCGTCGTCCGAGGCGTTCCGGATCACGAACCTCGTCGCGCCGGCCCTCGGCACCGCCGACAGCTTGATCCGGTAGCTCGTCTCAGTGACGCGGATCGTCTGCACGCTCTGGGCGTTCTGGGCGGAGAAGGCGGCTGGGACGAGTCCCGCAACGGCCGCGAGGCCGGCAAGCCCAGTCACGATCAATTGGAGCAGGATGAGTCGCTTCATCTGTGGTTCCTCCCTGGTGGTGTGGGTGCTCGGAGCGGGCTGCTCGCGAGCCGAGGCACGGGCTCGTCAGTCGTCGTCGGAGCCCGATCCGCTGTCGTCGTCGGACCCGGCGGGACCGGCGTTGTCGTGACCGTCGTCGGAGCCGGGGCCGGAGTGGTCGTCGTCGTCGGCCGTCGAGGCTCCGGCGCCGGTGCAGCGGGCGTCGTTTGCGTGCTCGGGCTCGTCGCACGGACCCGAGATGTCGCCCGCCCCCGTCGTCGTTCCGGCGTTCGTCCCGGCCGGTGCGCGATCGTCGTCGACGCCCGTGTCGGCGCCGGTGCAGCGCGGATCGTTGGCATGCTCGGGCTCGTCGCACGGGCCGGACACGTCCTCGCCTCCGGCGGTCGTCGTCCCGGCCGGGATCGACACCGACTGAACGGGCCCGATCGTCGCCGAAGCCGTCGACCGCGGCGACGAGACCGCCGACCCCGACGAGAGCGAGGCTGAGCGCCCTGATCAGGGCTTTCGTCATCGTCTCTCCTCCTTCGTTCGAGTCACGAAGAGAGGGTGCCCGCCGGTCGGCCAGGAGCCGGCCAGGCGAGGGCAAAGCCTTGGTAAAGCCTCGTCCAGGAGTTCGATCGGGAGGGCTCCGGCGCCCGGAGCCCTCCCTCGATCACTCCTGGCAGTCGGTTACTCCTGGTACTCGGGGCAGGCCGGCGCCGCGGCGTCGAACGCCCTCGACGTGTCGTGCCGGACGGCGCGCAGGGCGTCGATGCGGCCGTTGCCGAAGCACTCGTCGTAGCCTGGCAGGCCGATGTCGATCGTCGTACTCTGGAGGTACGACTCGACCTTGGTCGGCGACAGCTTCACGTCGCCATCCGAGCCGAGGGTGCCGAACTGGCTGACGATCAGCGCCGCGACGCCGGCCGCGTGCGGCGAGGCCATCGACGTGCCCTGGATGCACCCGTAGGTCCCCGCCGGGAAGGTCGAGAGCACCGTACGAGTGCAATCTCCCGTGGAGCCGTTGCCGCCTGGCGCCGAGACGTCGTTCGGCCCGGATCCGTAGTTGGAATAGCCGGCCTTCTCACTTCGGCGCCCGAGCGACGAGACGCCGATCACGCCCTGCGTCTCGGCCGGGACGACCTCGCACTCGTTTCCCGCCTCGGGGTGAGAGAGATCCTCGTCAGAGTTGCCGAGGGCCGCGATCGGAGTCACGCCCTGCCCCCGCGCGTATTGGATCGCCCGTTCGACAGCCTGACGGAAGCTGCGCTGCACCGGGTCGTCGCTGCACTTGAACTCCGTGGACTGCTGGAATTCGTTGTCGTCGACAAAGAAGCTCATGTTGATCACGTCGAGCTTCTGGTCACCGGCGTAGGTGATCCCGTCCACGACGGCGCTCGCGTAACAGAAGCCGCTCGCGTCGCAGACCTTGACGGGAACGAGCGTCACGTTCGGGGCGACGCCGACGATCCCGATCCCGTTGGCCTGTGCGCCCACCGTGCCTGCGACGTGCGTGCCGTGGAACTGATTGTCGGTGCAGGGATCGGGAGACCCCACGCCTGGCCCGGTTGGCAGGAACGTCACCGAGTTTCGGCCTCGCGAGCAATCGACATTCGTGCCGGCCGTATCGACGAAGAAGTCAGGATGGCGGCCGTCGATGCCGCTGTCGAGGATGCCGACGTCGACGACACGGGAGCCTGCCTGGACGTCGTGAGCCTGCGGCGCGCGGATCTGCATCATGTCCCACTGGGGCGCCTCGAGCGGGTCGGCGGTCTGTTCGGGCCCTGCGTCGGGCAGGCCCTTGAAGCGCATGTCGGCTCCGACAGTCTCGACGAGCGGCGAGGACGACAGGGCGTCGGCGAACTTGCCCACGCTCGACTCGGCGACGACGACGCCGATCTGACGCGAGAGATCGTTCGCGATCGTGCCGCCCGCGGCGCTCACGGCTGCCTTCACCGCCGTGCTCGTTCCTGACGCCGCGAACCCGGTGGCGTCTTGGGTGCCCTGGAGCACGACGAGGTACCGCTCCGAGCCCGCCGCCGAGCTCGAGTCGTTGGCCGCGGCACCCGCAAGCCCCGCGAACACGACCACGCTGAGGAGGATCACGACTAACTTCTGCATCCGGCGCTCTCCTTGTCATTTGCAACGAGGACGTCAGATCTTTGCCAGGGCGGAGGCCGGGTAAACCCGCGTACCGCCCAGCGGCCGTTCGCTACACTGGCGCGCTGCACGGCCCATTCGTCTAGTGGCCTAGGACACCGCCCTCTCACGGCGGCGGCACGGGTTCGAATCCCGTATGGGCCTTCTCTCGATTCGACTCGAACCCGGGGCCCCAGCTCAGGTCTCGAACAGCCTCCATCGCCTGCGACCTGTCGAGGGCTCTGAGGTACACCTGCGTCGTGTCGACGCGGGAGTGATTCATCAGAATCCGGAGTGCTTCGAGCGCGCCTGGGTGGCTCTCCAGGAACGCGACTGCGAACGCCCGGCGTAGCGCGTGCGTAGTCGCCTTCACGCCGACACGTTCGGCCACCTGGACGACCGTCTCCCAGATCACCTTGTCCGAGCGCTCGGCTCGACGGACGGTCGCTGCCCTTCGGTTCGGGATCACGTAGTCCGCAGGCCCGCACGGCACTTCGGTCGACTCGACCGCAGCCCGAAGGATCTCCAGCAGCTCCCAGGGCATCGGCTTGACCGAATGCTTGTTGCCCTTCTCGCGAAAAGCGATGAGCCCTTCAACCAGGTCGACGTCGCGCCAGCGGAGCCTGCTCGCAGAATCCCGCCGAACACCCGTGTAGGCAAGCACGGAGAGGCAGAGGAACTCCTGCCAGCCTTCCGTACCGGCGAGCATCCTGTCGACCTCGGCGCGTGACACGGTCACCACTGCGACGTCCTCGGGCCGCTGCCGGCGCGGGCGCTTGATCCGCAGCATCGGATTTGCCTCGACCTCGCCTTCGAGGTAAAGCCACTGAAACAGACCGTTAAGCGCGCTGTGAATACTCCCGATCGTGGACGGCGACCGGTCAATCCACTTGTCAAGGAAGGAACGACAGTCGTTGACCGTGACCTTGCTCACTTCAGCGTCGCCGTGCTTGTCGACATGCGTGACGAACTTGAAGAGGTAGCGCTCGTACGCGAAGCGCGTCGCAGGGGAGCGGCCGGCGCGGGCAAGGTCGCCCATCCAGAGATCCACAGCGCGAGCCAGCGTCACGATGCCGCCGTGACCATCAACGTAGTCGGAAGCCGCGCGACCTGCCGCTTAGAAATCTTCTTCGACCTGAGATATTCGACGATCTGCGTCGCGAGTACGTTCGGGGTCTCAAGCTCGGGCCAGAGTTCGCGGAATTCCTTCTGCAGTCGATATGCCTGGCGCTCGCTCTCGTTCCAGTACCGCTGGTACTCCGTGATCGAGTACGCCTCGACCTTCTCGTCGGCCATCCCCACCGCCCACATCACGATGAAGGCTGCGACACGCGAGGCCTTGGGAGTCACCTTCGCGGTTGTGCGAAGAGCGGCCCACTTCGAGAGTGGTTCGGCTCGCGCGGCATACGTCTCGACCGCTTGATCAAGACCGCCCTGCTCCGCGATCAGGCCACGCGCGATGCAATGCGCGAGGAGCGAGTCGAGCCGGCGTTGCTTCCTGACACGGAACGTCACCTGACGTAGGTTGCCAGGTTTGGAAGAACCTGTCAAGCCGCGTCAGGGTAGTTGTTACCGGGGTGGTCTACGGGATGCCCATCCAGAGATCCACAGCGCGAGCCAGCTTCACGATGCCGCCGTGACCATCAACGTAGTCGGAAGCCGCGCGACCTGCCGCTTAGAA
>JBPCJB010000090.1:0-5153 GCA_051005735.1 Gaiellaceae bacterium
CCGGGGAGCGAAGCACCGGCAACAACTCGGCCCCCGGGGACGATCGGGAGAATGTGGTTGCTGTCCGCGACGATCGACAACGCGACCGGCTCGTTGCGGTAGCGGACGGCGCTCGTCGCGCGCGCGACGCCCTTCGAATCCGCTCTGACCGTCACGGCCGTGGCGAAGCTCGCGCTCAGTCGCGGCCAGCGGCCCACGCGGAGGAGGATCCGAGCGGTCGCACCCGGCGCGAGTCCGGTTACGCGAGCGGCAACGCGGGTGCCGATGCCGTTGGCGCCGAGAGGGGCCGAGCCGCTGACGCCCGACCCGGCCACAGGTGCGAAACGGACCGTCTCCGTGGGGTTGCTTGCAGCCGCGCCTCCCGTGGCGAGCGCTGCGGTAACGGCCGCCACGATGACGGCGATCTTGAGCGGACTGAACATCACCTTCCAGCCTCCGATCGAAGAAGTTACAGAGCTATCCGATGTACGCCGCCGACGGCCCTCTCGTCATCGGCCATCCGGAGGATTCGAGCTCGTCCGAGGGAACGACCGGCCTCCGGAACCGGCTGTCAGGGGCGGCCGAAGAAGAAGCGCTCCAGCACGGGAAGCACCTCAGAGCGGGTGAACGGTTTGACCCGGCCGGTCGACCCGTCCTGCTCGAGCACGCGAACGTCGTCCTCGAGAGCGTCGTTGGCCGCCTCGAGCGCGTCGCCGAGTTCGTAGCCCTCGAAGAGCCAGTCGTCCTGGCGCGGCTCGTCGCTCGGGCGCTCGTGGAGGTTGACCGCCCGGCCGACGGCCCAAACCGCTCCCGGCTTCCGCTCGATCCAGAGCACGATCCGCTCCTCGCGACCCGCGTCGTCGACCCCGCGAAGAGTGCGCTCCGCACAACGCCCGCCAATCGAGCTCCGACGCATGGCGGGAGGATACAATCGCCGCGATGGCGTTCAAGGATCTCTTCTCGTTCCTCTTCCAGCGCTCGTCGGCCGAGGAACGCGTGGCTGCCTACGTGATCCGCGAGCACGATCGTGGGCGCGATCTCTCGCAGATCCTCGAGGATCGCTACGTCCAGAATCGCCTCACGCCCGACCAGCGCTCGCGTCTGCTTGATCGCCCCGAGGTGATCAGGGCTCTCGGCGACGACACCGTCGCAGGCGCGCGGCAGAGCTAGCGGCGGTTAGAGCTCGCGGCCGAGCCCGCGCTGGCGGGCACGGTCGAGCACGGCGACTCCAACGGCGACATCCCACGCGGCGAGCCCGTTCGACTTGAACACTGCGATGTCGGTCTCGGCCCCGCGCCCCGCGACGGCGCCGGCGACGACGTCCTGGAGCTCGTGCACCTCGAGCCAGTCGATCACACCGTGGGCCACGGGCTCGATCAGGTCGCCCGACTCGAGCTTCGCCTGCTCGCGGGAGTCGCAGCAGACGAACGTCGCCCGCTCAAGGACGACGTCGTCGAGCTCGCGCGCACGCGGATCGTTGGCGCCGATCACGCAGACGAGGGCGCCTTCCTCCAGCCACTCGCCGCGAAGGACGGGATCCTTGGAGGTGGTTGCGGTGACGACGATGTCCTGCGCCGCCGCCTCGCGCGGGCTCTCGGTGGGCGCCGCGCCGGTCTTCGCACAGAACGCGGCCAGCTTCTCGGGCGTGCGGCAGAAGGCAACCGTGCGCTCGATCATCGGGACGGCTTCCCGGATCGCCTCGACCTGCGACTCGGCCTGCCAGCCGCAGCCGATCACGCCGAGGCTCGTGGCGCCTGAGCGCGCAAGGTGTCTCGCCGCCACCCCGCTCGCGGCGCCGGTGCGGCGCTGGCCGAGCGCGTCGGCCTCGATGACCGCCGCGAGCTTGCCGTCCGAGAGGGAGAAGAGGCAGACCACGAACGCGAGGTTCCCGCCGACGATGGTGTAGGACTTCAGGCCCGCGTAGCCGAGCTCCGAATCGACCGCGGCCATGAGCGCGAAGTAGCCGTCGTCGAGCGCGAGGCGACGGCGAGGCACGTTCTCGACTCCACCGGCCGCGAGCCGGCGGAACGAGTCCTCGACGATGGGTACCGCCTCGGCCGGCGTCAGGAGCGTTTCGATGTCCGCTTCTGACAGGAAGAGCGGCATGCCCCTAAGAGCGATTCTTGGGGATGAAGCTGATCCGGCCATTCGTCTCGAGGATCGCCCAGCGCAGGTCGCCGAGCGAGTCGAAGTGCTGTAGTCGCGCCTCGGCCGCGAGCTCCTCGATCGTGATCCGGTTCCGCCGCAGATTGCGGTCGATCGGCTGGCCGTCCTCGAGCACGATCACCGGCTCACCGTCGAGCGCGGGACGAAGGCGTGGAAAGCGAAAGCTCACAAACGAGACGCCGACGGTGAGCAGGCTGATGGTGCCGCCCACGAGAAAGGCGCCGGTCACCGAGAAGTCGTTCTGCGTCACCCCCTGCTGGACGAGATCGCCGATCATCACGAGCATGATCAGGTCAAAGGGCTGAAGCGACGAGAGCTCGCGTCGGCCGACCACCCGCGTCAGCAGGAAGACGAAGAAGAACGCGATCGTCGCGCGAACGACGAGATCCATCAGGGATACACCGTCAGCGTCCGGTCGATGTGCAGGAGCGGCGTGGTTCCGTCCTGGAGCTCGACGTCCTGCACGCGGCGACCGACGTTCGTCGGATTGACCTGGAAGTGGAGGAAGAAGACGTGCTTCGTGCCTGCGCGCACCCGGCCGAGGTCGAAGGCGAGCTTGCCGTCGCGGTTGGCCTCGCCGACTGGCGACGGCTCAACCGTGTTCAGCGTGATCCCCTCGAGCCAGCCGGGGTCGAGGACGAGCGTGGCCGCTTCGAGCTCGCGCTCGGCTCTGATCGTGAAGCGCGACATGAAGAAGAGCCCGCTCCGCAGCGTGCGCGGGGAGTAGACCTCGAGCTCGATCCCGCCGGCCGAGGCGGTGTCGGTGTGGGGGCGCTGGCCGAAGACGTTCGCGAGCCCGAGCACGACGAAAACGCCGAGCAAGGCCAGGATCGCCCAGCGCACGTGGGGTCGATTCTCCCGGCCGACGAGATCCCGGTGGCGTCGAAGCGTCAGCTGGTCGGGCGCGGAGGCCACGGCGAGACGTTCGCCCGCGAGTGCCGCACTCCTACGCCGCAAAGAGAAGACCGCGGAGGGGAGCCGCGGTCTTCGAGGGGATGGAACTGGGAGGTGGGTACCCCAGGTATCGGCTCTCGTCGCACCGGCCGTAGTCACCCATTCGAGTGATCCGACGCGACGGGGCTAGAAGGCGTAGCGCTGCTCCTTGAACGGATCGGCGTCGTTGTGGTAGCCGTAGCGCTCCCAGAACCCCGGTTTTTCGGAGCTCGAGAGCTCGATCCCGCGCAGCCACTTGGCGCTCTTCCAGAAGTACTTGCCGGGGATCACGAGCCGCAGCGGCCAGCCGTGCTCGGCCGCGAGCGGCTCGCCGTTCGCCTCGTAGGCGAGCAGGGCGCCCTCGTCTCGGAGGAAGCCGATCGGCACGTTCGCGGTGAAGCCCTGCTCGGCGTGCGCGATCGCGAAGCGCGCGCTCGGCTTCGGGCCTACGAGCGCCTCGAGCTCGCGCCAGGCGACCCCCTTGAAGGTCATGTCGAATCTGCTCCAGCGGGTGACGCAGTGGATGTCCTGAGTCACCTCGTGGGCCGGAAGTGCCGCGAGCTCCTTCCACTCGAGCGTGAGCTCGTGCTCGACGTCGCCCCAGATCCGGAGATCCCACGTCTCGAGCTCGGTGTGCGGGATCGAGCCGGCGTGGAGGACGGGCCACTTCTCCGTCAGGTACTGGCCGGGCGGGAGCCGGGCCGGGTCGTAGCCGGCGTCGATTACCTTCTTTTCCGCCTTCGACCGGAACACCGTCTCTACAGTAACGGGATGCGCATCGCGCAACGTCCACGTTCCTTCGTGCGGGTCGGCGGGCCGGACGCCGAGGAGTACCTGAACCGGATGGTCTCGAACGACGTCGCCGCGCTCGCGCCCGGCGAGGCCTGCGAGGCGCTGTTGCTCACTCCAAAGGCGCGGATCGTGGCCCCGCTCGTCGTCCTCCGTCGCGGGCACGACGACTTTCTCCTTCTCACCGAGCCCGAGCTGGGCGAGCGCGTGCGCGCGGAGCTCGTTCGCTCGCGCTTCGCCGCGAAAGCCGAGATCGAGCTCGAGGAGCACACGTCGCACGTCGTCTTCGGCGAAGAGGGGATCGCGACGTCGGCTTACGGCGAGCCGGCCGGGGAGGTGCTCGATGGAGATCTCGAGCCGACCCTTTCCATGGAGGAGCTCGAGTTGCTCCGGATCCGGGCCGGGACGCCGGCGTGGGGCAAGGAGCTCGACGAGCGCATCCTGCCCGCGGAGGCAGGCCTCGATGTGCGCGCGATCAGCTTCACGAAGGGCTGCTATCCCGGTCAGGAGCCCGTTGCCCGGCTGCACTACCGCGGCCACGCGAACCGCGGCCTGCGCGTGCTCGAGCTCGCCGAGCTCCCGGAGGCGGAGGCGGAGATCGCCTATCAGGGGAAGAACGTGGGCCGGATCACGAGCGCCGCCGCGACGGACGGTGGTGCGGTCGCGCTGGCCTACATCAGGCGCGAGGTGCCGCTGGAGGCCGAGCTCGCGGTCGGTCGGGCCGCCGCGACCCAGCTACACTGATCCGGCTCCGAGCGCCCGTAGCTCAGGGGATAGAGCGCTGCCCTGCGGAGGCAGAGGTCGCACGTTCGAATCGTGCCGGGCGCATCTCCGAAAGGCCCGTTCGGAGGACAGTGCCGCGTCGCGCGGCTGCTGAGGCGCCGCCGGAACGCGCTTGAACCGCTTCCGCAGGTGTGCTTTGGTACGAGTCGACATCCACACCGAGTCTGCGGCAGATAGGAAGTGGGCTCATGGCCTGGCTGGGTTGGGAGAGTCGCGAGGGTACCCTCACGTCCGGTCCGGGGGTCAGCTCGTGGAGTTCGGGCCGCCTCGACGTCTTCGTCCGCGGCACCGACAGCGCCCTCTGGCACAAGTGGTTCCAGAACGGTTGGAGCGGCTGGGAGAGCCTCGGCGGGGTCCTAACCTCGTCTCCCGCCGCCGAGTCCTGGGGCTCCGGGCGGATCGACGTCTTCGTCCGAGGGACGGACAGCGCGCTCTGGCACAAATGGTACCAGAACGGCTGGAGCGGCTGGGAGAACCTCGGCGGGGCGTTGACCTCGGAACCG
>JBPCJB010000091.1:0-12539 GCA_051005735.1 Gaiellaceae bacterium
AGCGGACGTCGGTGTGCCTGGCGGGGAATCACGATCTCGTCGTGCTCGGGAAGATCGATCTTTCTTCGTTCGCGGGTGAGGCAGCAGCGGCAGCGGAGTGGACGAGAACCGAGCTCGACCCTCAATCCGTGGAGTTCCTCGCCGGGCTGGAGCCGAGCGGGCGGGCGGCTTCGGCCGAGCTCTTCCACGGGAGCGCGCGCGACCCGATTTGGGACTACGTCACCGACGACGAGTCGGCGCGGTGGACGTTCAAGGCCACGAGCGCGCCTCTCGTGCTCGTCGGACACAGCCACATCGCGCTCGAGATCGCCGACGGCGACCGCCTACGCGGCGGAAAGGCAGCGGCGGGAGCGACCGTCGAGCTCAGCGGAGCGCGGCGCATCCTCAACCCGGGCTCGGTCGGCCAACCGCGCGACGGCGACCCTCGAGCCGCGTGGCTCGTGATTGACGACGACGCCGGTCGGGCAACTTTCTCCCGGACCGACTACCCGATCGAGTCGACGCAGGCGGAGATGCGCGCGCTGCACCTGCCGGAGGTGCTCGCGGAGCGACTCGCGCACGGCATCTGACCCGACGAATCGACAAAGGAGCGACATGGCAGAGTTGACGAACCTGGAGACAAAGCTCGGCGAGGTGATCGGACTGGCGATGGCCGCGCAGGTCTCGATCGACCGGATCTCGAAGCTGGAGCCGCCGCAGGATCTCGCGAAGCAGATGAAGCAGATGCGAAGCGAGGCCGCCGCGGCGGAGAAGGGCGGCACCGACCTCGCCGGCACGTTCGACGGCAAGAAGAGCAAGATCCTGGCCGAGGCGCGGACGGTCAAGCAGAAGGGCGGCGAGATGCTGAAGACCTATCTCGACCGCGACTCGGACCTCCTGGACGGGATGGAGTTCATGACGATGGCGGAGGCCGGCGAGGTCGGCCACTGGGCCGTGCTCGAGCAGATGAACAAGGCGGCCAGGCACGCGGGCGTTCGCGAGCTCGTCAAGGTGCAGCTGCCGATCCAGAAGCGACATCTGAAGGACGTCTCCGCAGCGAGCCTGCAGCTCGCGGCGAAGGAGGACCCGAACGCCGAGGCGTAGCACGGCGGGGCGCCTTCGAGGCTGGGCATCCGTTCGGCGGATGCTCAGCCGGTGTTACGCCTCGGCGAGCGCGGCCGGCTTCTCGGCGGCGCCGGAGCCGGTGTCGGCGCCGTAGGTGATCCCCTCTCGCCCGAGCGCGAGCTGGACCTCCTCGCGCGCCTTGTAGATCCGCCACTTCACCGTGGCGAGCGTGATCTCCAGCGAGTCGGCGATCTCCGTGTACGAGAGACCGACGACGTCACGGAGGAGGAGGGCCATCTTCAGATCGACGTTGAGCGCCTCGACCCCGCGCCAGACGGCATCGATCGCCTCGATCCGCTCGAACGGCGCATCGATGACCTCGAGCGGCGGAATGTCCTCGAGATTGACGACTGCGCGCGGCCGCCGCTCGAGCGCCCGCAGCTCGTCGAGGACGCGATTCTTCGTCACCTGGAAGAGCCAGGTCGTGAAGCGGCAGCGGAGCGAGAAGCTCGGCAGTCCCTGGTAGACGCGGAGGAAGACCTCCTGGGTCAGGTCCTCCGCGAGCGAGCGGTCGCCCACGAGCCGCAGCACGTAGTTGAAGACGGGAAGCTCGTACGCGCGCACGATGAGCGTGAAAGCACGCTCATCGCCTCGCTGCGCCTTCCGCAAGACGCCGAGATCGGGCTGTGGCAGCGACAAGTGGGCCGGAGTATAGCGTCGGTTTCACCGGATAGATGTATTTTTTCTCGGCGCTCGCGATCGGTCGGTTCCCGTCATCTCAGCCGGGATCTCCAGATCGAGAAGCCGCAGGGTCGTGGGCGCCAGATCGGAGAGGCCGCCTCCCTCCTCGAGCGCGTGCTCACCGGACGTGAGGACGAGCGGCACCGGGTTCGTCGTGTGCGCGGTGTGCGGGCTGACCCCGTCCGGCTCGAGCATCTGCTCGGCGTTGCCGTGGTCGGCAGTGACGAGACAGACCCCGCCCGCGGCACGGGTCGCCTCGACCACTACGCCGAGACATTCGTCGGTGACCTCGACCGCCGTGACCACGGCGGGGATCGAGCCCGTGTGGCCGACCATGTCCGGATTGGCGAAGTTGACGACGGCGAAGCGATAGCCAAGCGGGATCTCCTCGGCGAAGCGCCGAGCGACCTCCTGCGCGGACATCTCGGGCTTGTGGTCGTAGCTCGGAACGTCACGCGGCGAAGGGACGAGGATGCGGGTCTCTCCCTCCCACTCCTGCTCGACCCCACCGTTGAAGAAGTAGGTGACGTGCGCGTACTTCTCGGTTTCGGCGGCATGGAGCTGGCGCGCGCCGGCCGCGGCCAGCGTTTCCGCGAGGGTGTTCCGCACCTGCAGCTCGCCGAACGCCACGGGCACCTCGAGCTCCTCGCCGTAGCTCGTCATCGTCGTCAGGTCGAAGCCCGCCGAGACGAGCTTCTGCGAGAGTTGGCGACCGCGGTCCGGCCGGAAGTTGAAGAAGATCGCGGCGTCCTTCTGCTCGAGGCGCGGCCGCCCCGAGAGGACGACCGGCTCGACGAACTCGTCGGTGGCGCCGTCGTCATAGCTCGCCTGAACCGCGGCGATCGGATCGCTCGCACGCTGCCCCTCGCCGGCGACGATCGCGGCGAGCGAGCGCTCCGTCCGGTCCCAACGCTTGTCGCGGGCCATGGCGAAGTACCGCCCGACGATCGTCGCGATCCTCTCGGGCGGAAGCGTGGCGAGATCGGCGACCGCCGAGGTCGGCGAGACGTCGCGGCCGTCCGTGAAGGCGTGGATCCACGTCCGCTCCTCCATTCCGAGCCGGCGCGAGAGCTGGAGCAGCGCCCGAAGGTGGTCGATGTGCGAGTGGACGCCGCCCGTGGAGACGAGCCCGAGCAGGTGAACGTCGCCGCCGCGAACTCGGGCGCGCTCGAACGCCGCGAGGAGCGCCTGATTCTCGAGCAGCGAGCCATCGCGAACCGCCTGATTCACGCGCATCAGATCCTGGAAGAGGATCCGGCCGGAGCCGATCGTGAGATGGCCGACCTCGGAGTTCCCCATCTGTCCCGGCGGCAGGCCGACCGCCTCGCCGGAGGCTGCGAGCGTCGTGTGCGGATACTCCCGCCAGAGCCGGTCGAAGACAGGTGTTTTCGCGAGCTCGACCGCGTTGCCCGGGCCGGCCGGCGCGCAGCCCCAGCCGTCGAGGACGACGAGCGTTACGAGGGAGAAGCTGCCCGGCAAATCGCTGCGAACGAGTCGGGGTCGAGCGAGGCGCCGCCGACGAGCGCGCCGTCGAGCGAGGGTTGGGCGAGCAGCTCGGCCGCGTTCTCCGGCTTGACCGAGCCGCCGTAGAGCACGGGCCGGTCGATCAGGCCCTTGATGAAGCGATGCGCCTCCTCGGCCTGCGCCGGGCTCGCGGTCTGGCCGGTGCCGATCGCCCAGACGGGCTCGTACGCGAGTACGAGGTTCTCGTGCTCGCCGGCCGCGAAGGCGATCGCTTCCACTTGGATCTTGAGCACGAGCTCGGTGTCGTCGGATTCGCGCTGCTCCAAGGTCTCACCGACGCACGCGATCACACCGAGACCTGCCTCGAGGGCCGTGCGAGCCCGTCTCGCCACCATCTCGTCCGTCTCGCCGAACTGCCGGCGCCGCTCGGAATGTCCGACGAGCGCTCCCTGGACCCCGAGCTCGCGCAGCATCTCGGCCGAGACCTCGCCCGTGTAGGCGCCGCTTGGCTCCCAGTGGACGTTCTGCGCGTAGATCGTGTGCGGGCCGCCTACCGCAGCCTCGAGGGAGACGAACGGCGGGCAGAGGATGACGTCGACGCCGTCAGGTGACTGAAAGGAATCGACGAAGGCGCGGGTCTCGCCAGGGCCCTTGAACATCTTCCAGTTGCCGGCGATCAGCATCGCCGTCGATCCTCGAGAGGTGGGATGTAGGTGTACACCTACATCCCCTCGCTGGGGATGGCTACGACGCCGGGGAGCTCCTTGCCCTCGAGCAGCTCGAGCGAGGCGCCGCCACCCGTCGAGACCCAGGAGATGCGCTCCTCCAAATCGAGCTCGGTGATCGCCCGCACCGAGTCGCCGCCGCCGACGACCGTGAAGCCCTCGCACTCCGCGACCGCCTGCGCGACCACCTTCGTGCCGGCGGCGAAGCGCTCCCACTCGAAGACGCCCATCGGCCCATTCCAGAAGACCGTCTTCGCCGCCCGGATCTTCTCCGCGAAGAGCTCGCCGGTCTCCGGGCCGATGTCGAGCCCGAGCCAGCCGTCGGGAACCTCGTTCCAGCGAACGACCTTCGTCTCCGCACCCTCCTCGAAGGCGGCCGCCGCGACGACGTCGATGGGGAGCCGGACCGGCGCCTCGAGCGGGTTCTCCTCACGGAGTTGCTCGGCCATCTTGCCCCCGATCAGCATCGTGTCCACGTACTCGGCAAGGTTCTCGAGCACCCCGAGCTTGTCCTCGACCTTGAGCCCGCCCACGATCGCGATGTACGGCCGCTCAACCTCCGAGAGCAGTCGCCCGAGCATCTCGAGCTCCCGCTCGAGCAGGAGCCCCGCATACGCAGGGAGGACGTGCGCGACTGCCTCGGTCGAGCTGTGGGCGCGGTGCGCAGAGCCGAAGGCGTCGTTGACATAGAGGTCGCAGCCCTCCGCGAGCTCCCGCGCGAACGTCTCGTCGTTCTCCGTCTCTCCGGGATTGAAGCGTGTGTTCTCGAGCACCTCGATCCGCTCGTCCATCAGCAGCGCGCCCAGATGCTCAGCGACGGGCGCGATCCGGAAGGCGGGGTCCTCCCCTTCCGGCCGGCCGAGGTGGGAGCAGACGCGAATCTGCGCGACGTCGCGCTCGAGCAGGTGCTCGAGCGTGGGCAGCGCGGCCCTGATGCGCGTGTCGTCCGCGACCTGACCATCATCGAGCGGCACGTTCAGGTCGGCGCGGAGGAGGACGACCTTGCCGGCGACGTCGGCGTCGCGGACCGAGCGCGGCTTCTTCAGAGCAGCTTCCCGATCAGATCGACTAGGCGGCAGCTATAGCCCCATTCGTTGTCGTACCAGCCGAAGACCTTGACCATCCGGCTGTTCACCATCGTCAGCTCGGCGTCGAAGACGCAGGAGTACGGGGAGCGCTGAATGTCGGTCGAGACGATCGGATCCTCCATGTACTGCAGGTACGGCTCGAGTGAGCCCGACGATGCGGCGGCACGGAAGGCGTCCTTGACCTCGTCGGCGGTTGTCTCGCGGCCGACGAGGCAGACGAGGTCGGTGACCGAGCCTATGGGCACCGGCGCACGCATCGACATCCCGTCGACCTTGCCCTTCAGCTCGGGGAGGACGAGCCCGATCGCGCGCGCCGCGCCGGTGGAGGTCGGGATCAGGTTGATCGCGGCGGCGCGGGCACGGCGGATGTCCTCGTGCGGGAGATCGAGGATGCGCTGGTCGTTCGTGTAGGCGTGGATCGTCGTCATGAATCCCTGCTCGACCGTGAAGGAGTCGTGCAGCACCTTCGCGAGCGGGGCCACGCAATTGGTCGTGCACGAGGCGTTCGAGACGATGTGGTGGGAGTCGGCGTCGTACTGGTCGTCGTTTACGCCGAGCACGAGCGTGAGATCCGGATCGGTGGCAGGCGCCGAGATGACGACCTTCTTCGCGCCGGCATCGAGGTGCTTCTGCGCGCCCTCGCGCTTCGTGAAGAAGCCGGTCGACTCGAGGACGACGTCGACACCGAGGTCGCCCCAGGCGAGATCGGCCGGCTCGCGCTCGGAGAGGAGCTCGATCTCCTTCCCGGCGGCGCGGAGGACGCCGTCCGCCAGTTCGACGTCACCCGGGAGCGGGCCGAGGTTCGAGTCGTACTTGAGCAGGTGCCGCATCGTCTCCGCGTCTCCGAGGTCGTTCGCCGCGACGATCTCGAAGTCGGCGTCCCGCTCGAGCGCGGCGCGGAAGAAGTTGCGCCCGATCCGCCCGAAGCCGTTGATTCCTACCCGTGTCGCCATTCGCTCCCCCGTCCTCGATTGCCGAGGCGAGTCTAAGCAAGGCTCGCGAGCTTCGTCCCCAGGTAGCGGAGATAGGGCCCAGGATCGAGTGCTGCATCGATCGGTCCACCGACGACGCGCGCAAGCGTCTCCTTCGGCGTGAACTTGCGCCCGTGCCGGTACAGGCGCTCCGTCAGCCAATCGCGGAGCTCCCCGAACTCGCCCTGCTCGAACTGGGCGTGGAGGTCGGGCAGCTCCGCGAGCAGCGTCTCCCAGATCTGAACCGAGATCACATTGCCGAGCGCGTAGGTTGCGAAGTAGCCGATGTGCCCGCCCGCCCAGTGCATGTCCTGCAGCACCCCGAGCCGGTCGTTCGGCGGCTCGATTCCGAGGTACTCGAGCATGCGCGCGTTCCAGATCTCCGGCAGCTCGGCCAGATCGACGCTCCCCGCCAGCAGCTCCTGCTCGAGCTCGAAGCGGAGGATCACGTGCAGGTTGTAGGTCGCTTCGTCCGCCTCGACCCGGATCGGTGAGGGTTGAACCCAGTTGACCGAGCTGTACCAGTCCTCGAGCTCGACATCGCCGAGCGCATCCGGGAACGTCTCGCGCAACCGCGGATAGAAGTGGCGCCAGAACGGCAGGCTCCGCCCGACGAGGTTCTCCCAGAGCCGACTCTGCGACTCGTGCAGCCCGAGTGAGGTTCCGCGGGCGAGCGGCGTCCGCTCGAGGTCGGCGGCGACCCCGTTCTCGTAGAGCCCGTGCCCGCACTCGTGCAGCGAGGCGAAGAGGCCGTCGAGGTTCGTCTCGTGGTAGCGCGTCGTCAGCCGGATGTCGTCGGTTCCCAGCGAGCTCGCGAACGGATGCACGGTCGGGTCGAGCCGCCACGATCTGCGGTCGAAGCCGAAGCGCTCGAGCACGCTGAGCTCGAATCGACGCTGGCCCTCGAGCGGGAACGGCCGGCCTCGCGCAGGACGCTCGCCCGCTCGGGTAGCGCCGGCGACGAGAGCCGGCTGTTCCGCCTTCAGCCGCTCGAAGACCACGCGAACCTCCGCGGTCGTCGTTCCGCGCTCGTAGTCGTCGAGCAGCACGTCGTAGGGCTCGTCGTAGTCGTCGAAGCACTCGACGTAGCGTCGGCGAAGGTCGAGATTCTGTTGCAAGAGCGGCAGAAAGAGGGTGACGTCGGAGGTCTGGCGCGCCTCGGCCCACACGGGCAGCGCGAGCGACGACGCCCGCGACATCTCGGCCCGCAGGTCGGGCGGAACGCGGCGGGCCTTCTCCCAGTCCAGCCGCGTGACGCGCACCAGGCTGGCCTCGTCGGACTCGTAGGGCCGAGCGTCCTCGAATGGCGCCAGGCGGTCGAGCAGCCCGCCGATCTCGTCCGAGACGAAGGCCGTGTGCGCAATCCGGTCGAGCGTCGCGATCTGCTCCGCCCTGACGGCGCCGCCGCCGGGCGGCATCAGCACCTGCTGATCCCAGGCGAGGAGCGCGCGTGTCTTCTGGAGATCGTGGATCCCAGCCAGGCGCTCTTTCAGATCGACGTAGTCCGCATTCACCGCGGAGAGACCGTAACCCGCGACCGGCAGCGACGCGTCAGCGTCACATCGTCGACTTCGTTTTCCGATTTGCAAATCGAGTATTCAAGCGAGGCACTTTTTCGTAGGCTTGTGCGGCGGGTCCGTGCTCGTCCGGCGACGGATTCAGACCCCGTTCGTCCCCGGCTCGGAGCGCGGTACTGCGGAGGGGGAGGTCGTCCTCGGACCACCCCCTCCGGCCCGCCTCTTTCGTCCCGGGCCGGCCGGCTCCCGGCGGGCGGAGCCCGCCTCCGCCGGCCTCGCGCGTCTGAGAGCACGCGGCTCTCCGGGTCTGTGCTTGCGCACTATCCCCTCCGGCCGCGCACTCTCAGCCACGCGCCAGGAACGAGAGAGCGTGGTCGAAACGCAGCTTTACGGATTCGACTCGCGCGCGTGCTCGCGCGCTTGCGCGTCGAGCGATTCTTCGGCCCTCGAACATGACCTTGGGCTGCCCAGGCGTGTGCGGCGCCTCGCGGAACATCGCCGTGTCGGAAGTGCCCGGCCGCTGACCGACAGTGCTTCCCCGCCTCCTCGAGGCCGACCGCAGCCGCGTCCAACAGAGCGGCCGACGCATCGAGCTTCTCGCTCATCGGGGCAACCCTAATCGGGCGAGCTCCACCAGCTTGTTGAGGCGGCGGTGGACGGAGGCCTTCGTCGCCGGGGGGTCGCACCGGACGGCCAGCTCGCGGAGGGAGAGGCTCGTGTGGCGAAGCCTGAGGCGTGCGACCTCATGCAGGCGCTCTGGGAGCGACTCGAGCCTTCCGGCCGCTCGCAGCGCCCGCACGGCGTCGAGCTGGACCTGCGCCGCGCGGCTCGTCCGAACGAGGTTCGCATGGTCGGCGTTCGCGAGCCGGTTCGCCTCGGCGCGCGTCGCGGCAACGACGGCGCGCTCCTCCAGCGCGAGCACCGTGTCGCCTGCGCCCGCCGCAGCGAGCAGCGTCTCGATCGCGTCCATTCCCTTCGCGTAGGCGATCGCGTGCCGCCCGCGGTCGAGCACGCCGACCTTGACGTCAGCGGCGACGTAGCGGAGGAAGTCGGCGCCTTCGAGTGACGTCGTGCGCAGCTCGAGGTGGGGCGAGCGCGGGCCGGAGAGCGAGCCGCCGCCGAGCATGGCTCCCCGCAGGTAGGCGCCGCGGCAACACGCTCGCCCCACGACTCGTCGCGGAGGCCGCTCGAGCGGCGCATGCCGCGAGCCGAGCACGCCTGCCTCCACGAGCGGCTCTAGCGAACCCGCGTCCCCGGCGACGTGGAGCTGGTAGCGAGTGGCGCGCTCGAACGCCTGCCGGCGGTAGGTGCGGATCTCCGAGGTGATCCCGAGCTCGCGGAGGAGCGAGAACGCGCGACGGGCTGCGGCTGCGCTCGAGAGGTCGAGGTGGAGCGCGATCTCCCCCCGGCCGCGCAGGTGGATGCTTCCCGAAGAATGGAAGAGCGCGGACACCTCGGCGAGGCGGCAACAGCCGCGCTCGGGCGCGATCGCCGCCAGCTCGTTCCGGAGATCCTCAGAGAGAGACATGGCCCTCGAGGCGCAGGAGTCGTCGCTTGAACGCGACCCCGGAGCTCCCGTAGGAGCCGATCCCGTCGGCCGCCACGACTCGGTGACACGGCAAGAGCAGGAAGAACTTGTTCGTCGCGCAGAAGCTGCCGGCTGCGCGACCGGCCCGCGGATAGCCGGCCCGCTCCCCCAGGTCGCCGTAGGAGATGACCTCGCCCCACTGGACGGCGCGGAGAGTGTCGGCGATCGCGCGCTGGAACGGCGTGCACCACTCCAGGTCGAGCGCGATGTCGTCGAACGAGACTGGCTCGCCGGCGAAGAACCTGTGGACTCGTCGTACAAGATCCGGCGCGAAGCCGTCACCGTTCTGCGCAGGCTTCCTCGCTAGCGTTCCAGAAGGGGGCTCGATCGCCCCCCACGGGGGGGTTGGGCTGACTGGGGTAGTTGGGGCGTCGTGGGCGAGCACGACGCGTCCATTGCCGACCCAGAGCTCTCCCACGCCCCAGCTCTCGACCGCGTAGGGGACCCGCGTCACGCGCATCGCCTCCGACTCTACAATCGCCGCCCCCTAAACTAGGACGCTGTGAGCGCACCCGGGATCTTCCGGCCCCCCACGCCGGTCAACGAGCCGGTACGGAGCTATGCGCCCGGCTCGCCCGAGCGGGAGCAGCTCCGCGTTCGACTCGCGCAGATGGAAGGCGAGCGGCTCTCGATTCCGCTCGTGATCGGTGGCGAGGACGTCCAGACCGGCGCCACCTTCGAGGCCGTGATGCCGCACCGCAAGAGCCACGTGCTCGCCGAGGTGGCGAAGGGCGACGCGACCCATGTGCAGCAGGCGATCGACGCTGCTCGCGATGCGCACGCCGGCTGGGTATCGCTCCCCTGGGAGGAGCGCGCGGCCGTCTTCCTCCGCGCGGCCGAGCTGCTCGCAGGCCCCTGGCGCTCGACGATCGTGGCGGCGACGATGCTGAACCAGTCGAAGACCGTCCACCAGGCGGAGATCGACGCGGCGTGTGAGCTGATCGACTTCTGGCGCTTCAACGTCGAGTTCATGATCCGGATCTACGAGGAGCAGCCGCGCTCCTCGCCCGGGGTCTGGAACCGAATGGAGTACCGGCCGCTCGAGGGCTTCGTCTTCGCAGTCAGTCCCTTCAACTTCACCGCGATCGGCGGCAACCTGAGCGGCTCGCCGGCGCTGATGGGCAACACGGTCGTCTGGAAGCCCGCGTCGACGGCCGCGCTCGCCGCCCACTACGTGATGCGCGTCTTCAAGGAAGCCGGACTCCCGGACGGCGTCATCAACCTGGTCTACGGCTCGGGCGCCGAGATCGGGAACGCGGCGCTCGCGAGCCCGGAGCTCGCCGGCATCCACTTCACCGGCTCTACTCCCGTCTTCCAGTCGATGTGGAAGACCGTCGGCGACTCGATCGCGAGCTATCGCAACTACCCGCGGATCGTCGGCGAGACCGGCGGCAAGGACTTCATCCTCGCCCACCCCTCCGCCGACGTGGCCGAGCTGGCAACGGCGATCGTGCGAGGCTCCTTCGAGTACCAGGGCCAGAAGTGCTCGGCCTCCTCCCGGATCTACGCGCCCTCGAACCTCTGGCCGGCACTGCGCGAGCGGCTCGCCGACCAGGTCTCCGGCCTGAAGATGGGCGACGTCGGCGACTTCTCGAACTTCATGGGCGCCGTGATCGACAAGGCGGCGTTCAAGACCCAGAAGGAGGCGATCGACGAGGCGCGCGCCACGAAGGGCGCCGAGATCGTCGCCGGCGGCGGCTACGACGACAGCGAGGGCTTCTTCGTCGAGCCGACCGTGATCGCGACCGAGGATCCCCAGTTCCGGACGATGCGCGAGGAGCTCTTCGGCCCGGTGGTCACAGCCTTCGTCTACGACGAGAAGCGCTGGGAAGAGACCCTCGAGCTCGTCGACGAGACGGCGCCCTACGCGCTCACCGGCGCCGTCTTCGCCGACGACCGCGTTGCGATCGAGCAGGCGCACCAGGCCCTCCGCTACGCGGCCGGCAACTTCTACGTGAACGACAAGCCGACCGGCGCCGTCGTCGGCCAGCAGCCCTTCGGCGGCGCCCGCGCCTCGGGCACGAACGACAAGGCCGGCTCGCTCTGGAACCTGATCCGCTGGGTCAGCCCGCGCACCATCAAGGAGACGTTCGTGCCTCCGACGGACTACCGCTATCCATCGATGGATCCGGACGCGGACGGCGGCCAGCCCGACCGACCCTAGGGGTTAGCCTGACCTCGTGGGCGAGGTCTTCCATGCGATCCGCGTCTTCTTCGAGCAGCTGTCGTCGGTCGGCTGGGGCGCGCTCGGGCTCGCCATCCTCACCCATCTCCTGAAGACGTTCTGCGTCAGCCGCGCCTGGTGGAACACGATCAGCGCCGCCTACCCGGAAACAGCGCCGCGCTGGCGCTCGATCTACGGCTCCTACTTCTTTGGGGTTGGGGTCAACGCGGTTGTGCCTGCCCGGGGGGGCGACGCGGTGCGTCTCTTCCTCGCCCACCGCGCGATCCCCGGCGCGGCCTACACGACGCTCGCCTCGACCCTGCTCGTGATGAGCATCTTCGACTCGACGATGGCGCTACTCGTCTTCGCGTACGCGCTCACGCTCGGCGTGCTCCCCGGGATCGGCGTCCTCGGCAACCTTCCCGGCTTCGAGTTCGGCTGGTTCATCGAGAACGGCGCGTTCTCGCTCGTGCTCCTCCTCACGCTCGCGATCGTCGGCGTGGTCGGCTTCTTCTGGCTCCGGCTGCACATCGACGACTTCAAGCAGCGCGTGCGCGAGGGCCTCGCCGTGCTCTCCGATCGGGAGCAGTACCTTCGTCGCGTCGCTGCCTGGCAAGCCGGCGACTGGCTGCTGCGCTTCGTCGCGATCTGGTTCTTCCTCGGCGCCTTCGGGATCGAGCAGTCCGTACGGAACGTCCTGCTCGTTCAGGTGACGCAGAGCCTCGCGACGCTCGTCCCGATCTCTCCGGGCGGGATCGGGACCGAGCAGGCGTTCATCGTCTTCGTCTTTAAGGGCACGGTGGCGCGAAGCGCGCTGCTCGCGTTCTCGGTGGGGATGAAGCTGACGCTGACCGTCGTGAACGCGATCGTCGGCTTCACAGCGCTCTTCTTGATCCTCGGCCACGTGCGCTGGCGCGACGTGATCGGGCAGAAGCCGGCTCCGGAGGGCTGAGCGTCAGTCGAGATCGAGCGCAGTCCGAAGTGCGCGTCGAAGCCGGTGGAGGGCTACGCCGTCAATGTCCCCACGTCGGGCTCCAAGCTCGCTCTTCGACACAGTGAAGAGGTTGTCGCAATTGATGACGCTCTCGCGGTCGAGTCCGTGCTCAGGCCCGACGGGCACCTCCGTCGGGAGACCGCGGACGGTGCCCGTGACCATGGCGACGACGATCTGCGAGAGCACCGGGATGGCGCGGTCACGCGTCAAGACGACTACCGGGCGGCGTCCGCCCGTCAACTC
>JBPCJB010000092.1:0-3615 GCA_051005735.1 Gaiellaceae bacterium
GAGAGCCCGGTGAAGACGAGCGCGCAGGCGAGACCGAGCCCGACCAGGCGGCGCTGCTCCCACCAGAGCGGGAAGAGCCGCCGCAGGGTGGGGCGGACGGCGAGATCGGGCGGGTCGACGGTGCTCATTGCCGATGGAGCTCCTGGCCGTGCCGAGGCACGCGGTGGCGGGTGGACGGAAGTTCGGCTCGCGACGCTGCGCTAGCGCAGCGGGACGCCGAAGGGCGCGTCGAACGCGGGAATTCCAAGCATGACGGCCCTCCTCTCGGCGTCGCGGGACAGCTCGCTGAGCCTACCAGCGACGCCGGAGGCGCCCACGGAGCCTTTGGGACTAGGGCTGAAGCACGACCTTGATCGCGCCGTCCTGCTTCTTCTGGAACATCTCGTAGGCGCCGGGAGCGTCCTCGAGCGGAAGGCGATGAGTGGCGAAGCTCTCCGTCCCGAGCGGATCGGCGTCGTCGGTGACGAGCGGCATGATCTCGTCGATCCAGCTCTTCACGTTCGCCTGACCCATCCTGATCTGGACCTGCTTGTCGAAGAGCTCCATCATCGGCATCGGCGTTGCGGCCCCTCCGTAGACGCCGATGATCGAGAGGGTGCCGCCGCGACGCACCGTCGAGATCGCCGTGTGCAACGCGGAGGTGCGGTCGCTGCCGACGGCCTCCATCAGCTTAGTCGCGATCGCCGAGGGCGAGCGGGAGGCAACGGTCTGAATCAGCTCCTGCACGGGCGCGCCATGCGCCTCGGTTCCCACGGCGTCGATCACCGAGTCGGCGCCACGGCCGTCGGTCAGATCCATGATCTCGAGCGCCGGATCGCCGTCCCCCGTCCACTCGACGGTCTCGGCGCCGAACTGACGCGCGAGCTCGAGCCGTTCCGGAACGAGGTCGATCGCGAGCACGCGCTCGACCCCGAGGTGCTTCGCGACGCGAACGGAGAACTGGCCGATCGGGCCGAGCCCGAAGACCGCGAGGGTTCCACCCTTCGGCGTGTCCGCATACTTGACCGCCTGCCACGCCGTCGGGATCACGTCGGAGAGGTAGAGGAAGCGATCGTCCGCCGGACCCTCCGGCACCTTGATGGGTCCGTACTGGGCCTGGGGGACGCGCAGGTACTCGGCCTGTCCGCCGGCAACCTGGCCATAGAGCTTGGTGTAGCCGAAGAGCGCCGCGCCCTTGCCCTGCTCGCGCACCTGCGTCGTCTCGCACTGCGACTGGAGGTCGTGCTCGCACATGAAGCAGTGGCCGCAGGAGATGTTGAACGGCATGACGACGCGGTCGCCGGCCTTGATGTTCTTCACCTCGGAGCCGACCTCCTCGACGATTCCCATCGGCTCGTGCCCGAGGATGTCGCCTTCCTCCATGTACATCGCGAGCACCTTGTAGAGATGGAGATCCGAGCCGCAGATCGCGGTCGACGTGATCCGGACGATCGCATCGGTCGGGTGCTGGATCGTCGGATCCGGAACCTCGTCCACGCGCACGTCCTCTGTCCCGTGCCAGACGACCGCCTTCATCTCGCTGCTCCTCTCGCTCGTGTCGCGTTGGCTCTCCGGTCTGCGGTGCGGCAAACAGTCATGGCGAACCACTAAATCGCGCGATGTCAATCTCGACTTGACATGACATCATCGTGATGTCATAATGCAGCCATGCAGATCGCCCACCACCTCCACGCCATCCAGGAAGACCTCGCCTCGGCTGCCGCGCTCGCGGCGGACGAGCCGACCGCGGAGGCGGCGCGACGGCTGAGTCAAGCGCTCGGCTCCTCGCTCCACCTCCGTCTGCTCGACCTCGTCGCGGAAGCAGCCGCCGATCTCTCGGCCGCCGTTCCCGGCCGGATCGAGGTTCGGCTTGCGGGTCGCGATCCCGAGCTCGTCTACGTCGACGAGGAGACGGAGTCCGCTCCCACTCGCGGCGCCGATGATGCGCTCACGGCGAGGATCACCCTGCGGCTCCCCGATTCGCTGAAGGTTCAGCTCGACGTCGCTGCGTCCCGCGAGGGCGTCTCGACGAACTCCTGGATCGTTCGCGCGCTCGCGCGCGGGCTCGAGTCCCGTCCTGTCCGTACCGGCCGGCGCCTCACCGGCTACGCCGACGCTTGAAAGGAGCTTCGATGATCAGCTTTTACCCAGCACCGTTCGGCTACGTCCTTCTGCCCGAGCCCGATTTCGGTCGGCCCGGTCGCGACCATCGGCGGCCGGACGAGCGCCTTGTCAGGCCGGCCAAGAAGAAGGGTGGCCGTCGTGGAGCCTAGAGAGCAGAGCCGTGTCTTCGACACGGTAGAAGCACCTCGGCTTCGAATTCGCACCCCCTCCGGCCAGGTCTCGATCGAGACGGCCGAGACCGCCGAGACGACTGTCGAGCTCGAGCCGCTGCGCAGCGACGACGTCACGCGCTATGCCATCGAGCGTGCGACAGTGGAGCGGCGAGGAAACGAGATCGTGGTCGAGGTTGCGAAGCAACAGGGCTGGGGGTTCCTCGGCCGCTCGCCGGAGGTGGGGATCAGGGTCAGGTGCCCCCACGGCTCCGTGCTCGATTGCGCCACCGCCTCGGCGGACGTCGAGGCTGCCGGCCGGCTCGGCGAGACGAGCGTCAAGACCGCCTCCGGTGACCTCGAGCTTCCGCACGTCGACGGCTCCCTCTGGGTGCACAGCGCCAGCGGCGACGTTCGCGTCGAGGCGGTCGACGGGCCGGCGCAGGTGAAGACGGTGTCCGGGGACGTCCGCATCGGCGTCGCCCGCTCCGCGCTGTCGATCAATCTCGTCTCCGGCGATCTCGAAGTCGACGAGGCTCACGCGGATCTCTCGGCGAACACGGTTTCCGGCGATCAGCAGATGCGCTCGATCCGCGCCGGCGAGATCGCGCTGCACTCGGTCTCCGGCGACATCCAGGTGGGTGTGGCGCCAGGCACGCGCGTCTTCATCGACGCGAGCTCAACGAGCGGCGACGTCCATTCTGCCCTCGATGTCACCGACGCCCCCACGTCGTCGGGAGCCGGCAAAGAGGCGAAGCTGCGGCTGAAGAGCATCAGCGGCGACATCGCAATCGCCCGCGGCCGACCCGCCGAGGTCTCTTAGCCGTCGCCGGCGAGGTGCTCGGCGAGGTGCTCGGCGAGGAGCGCCCAGGCGTAGACGCGCCAGGCGAGCTCGGGATCGGAGCGGAGCAGTTGCAGGGCTTCCCTGACAGCCGAGAGGCCCTCCACCTCGGGCTCGAGCGCCGCGAGGCCGGCGGCGAGTCGAGCGCGACGCTCGAGTGTCTCCAGATCGCCGGCGACCGTCTCGACGGCGCGGTCGGAGAGCTCGACCGGCCGGCGTGGATCGCCGCCGGTTGCGAGTAGGAGCTCGGCCCGGCGGAACGCCGCGTACCGCTCGTCCGCATCATGGTCGATGCCGAGCCCGGCGAGGTAGGCGAGCGGCGCCCAGAGGCTCGGGCCCGGCTCGAGCCTCTCGAGTTGCTCCAGCGCGGCGCGCATCGCGCGAGCCTACGAGAGTCGAGGGAACCGGCGTCGTCGCGACGCCGGCTCCCTCGACTCGGCGACGGAAGGAAGGCCAGGTCCTCCGGCGGGGGACCGACCATCGGCGTCTCGAAGAACGTTCCCGCGCCGTCGGGGTCGATCG
>JBPCJB010000093.1:0-5659 GCA_051005735.1 Gaiellaceae bacterium
GGAGATCGAGATCTCGAGCGTCGGCGGCGTCTCGCCGGACTCGCCGCTCGGCGCCGCGCTCGTGGGCGCCAAGGTCGGCGACACGGTTGAGGTGAAGGCGCCGCAGGGCTCCTGGCTGGCCCGCGTATTCTCCGTCCGGTAGCCGATGCGCTGCTTCGGGGACGGCAACCCGCTCTCCGAGCGCTACCACGACGAGGAATGGGGCGTCCCGATTCGCGACGAGCGTGGTCTCTTCGAGCGGATCTCGCTCGAGGCGTTCCAGTCCGGACTCGCCTGGATCACGATCCTGCGCAAGCGAGAGGGCTTCCGCCGCGCGTTTGCGGGCTTCGACCCCGAAGCCGTGGCCGCCTTCGGCCCGAAGGACGTCGAGCGACTGCTCGCTGACGCGGAGATCGTCCGGAACCGCGCCAAGATCGAGGCGACGATCGCGAACGCCCGCGCGACGCTGGCGCTGCGGGAGGCCGGAACGCCGCTCGAAGAGCTGGTCTGGTCGTTCGCGCCACCTCCCCGGCCCGCGCGGGCAACGAGCGGGGGCGAGATCCCTGCGCAGACGGCGGAGTCGAAGGCGCTCGCGAAGGCGCTGAAGGCGGCGGGCTTCCGCTTCGTCGGCCCGACGACCGCCTACGCCGCGATGCAGGCGTGCGGCCTCGGCGACGACCACCTCGCTGGCTGCACCCGAGCTCGCTGAAGGCCGGAGCGTCCGGGGTCAAAGCCCGGCCGTGTCCGAGAAAGCCATGTCAGTTGAAGCTCGCCTGCGTCCGCTCGAGGCCGTCGCGGACGAGCGACTCGACCGCGTCGGCGGCGCGGGCAACCAGCGCTTCGGCGTCCTCGTCGGGCTCGAACGGCGAGAGGACGTAGTCGGCGACCGGGCGGCGGTCGCCGCGACCCGGCCGGCCGACTCCGACTCGAAGGCGCAGGAAGTCCGCCGAGCCGAGCGTCTGGCGGAGCGAGCGGAGCCCGTTGTGGCCGGCGAGCCCACCGCCGAGCCGGGCCTGGAGGCGCGCCGGCTCGAGGTCGACCTCGTCGTGGATGGCGAGGATCCGGTCGAGCTCGACCTTGAAGAACCGCGCCGCCGCGCCCACCGACTGACCCGAGAGGTTCATGTAGGTCTCGGGCTTCAGCAGCGCCACCTTTGCGCCGTCGACGCGGATCTCGGCGAGCCGGCCCGAGAACTTGGAGCGGAAGGAGCCGCCGTGTCGGCCTGCGAGCTCGTCGACAACCAGCCAGCCGACGTTGTGCCGGTCGCGCACGTGCTCCCGCCCGGGGTTGCCGAGCCCGACGACCAGGAGGTCGAGCGTCGAGGCGGATTCGCCTCGACGGAAGAACGGCAAGAGGGCCTAGCTCTCGGCGGTGCCGGGCTCGCCGTCGGGGCCGGTGCCCGCGTCGGATTCGCCCGCTTCAGCCGCGCCTTCGCCCTCGCCCTCCGCGCCCTCGAGCTCCTCGCCCTCCTCAGGCTCCTCCTCGATCTCCGCGGCAGGCGCGGAAACCGTGGCGATGACCGTCTCGTGCGGATCGTCGAGGAACGTCGCGCCCTCGGGTGCCCGCAGATCCTCGAGCCGGAGCGTGTCGCCCATCTCCATTCGGCTTACGTCGGCCTCGATCGACTCGGGCACCTCCATCGGGAGCGCCTCGACGTTGATGGTCGTGCTCGGCGCCGAGAGAACGCCGCCCTCCCGGACGCCGGGCGCGTCCTCGCCGCCGATCAGGTGCACCTGGACGGTGGCCTGGATCGCGACGTCCAGCCGCACCTCCTGCAGGTCGACGTGACGGACGAAGCCGCGCACCGGGTCCCGCTGGTACTCCTTCAGAATCGACGGATGGGCCGTCGACTGTCCTTCGACGACGACATCGAGCACCGCGTGCAGACCCGACGAGGTGTTGAGCGCAGCGCGGAGGTCGCGCTCGCCGATCGCAATCGCGCGGGCAGCCGTCTTGCCGTAGAGGACGCCCGGGATGAACCCCTGCTTGCGCAAGCGGCGCGACTCGGGGGTTCCGAGCAGCTCGCGTTCCTTTACCTCGAGGCGGAATCTGTCGCCGGACACAGCGGGCCAGTGTAGCGAACGACCATTAAACCTAGTAACAGTCTGTTACTAGGCTAGCGAATCCGCAGGTCGATGCCGAGGAAGAGGAGCGGCCAGAGCGCGATCGCGAGCACCGCGGATGCGACCCGCTTGACCGTGTCGAGATTCACCAGGTAGTCCTTCGAGGCCGCCACTGCGACTCCGACCGCGAGGTAGACGAGCAGGAAGAGCTTGCGAGGGAGTAGCATGCGTGGCGGGTTCCCCTCGATCGGCAACTCGAACCGCTCGGACGTTTGAGCAGCGAGGGTCGTGGGAGGGAAATCTCCAAGGGGGTCTTCGTGATGCGTGAGTACTGGCGCGATCCGCGCTTCTGGATGTGGTGGTGGCGACAGCGCGTGCCGACCGACGCGAAGGTGGTCGGCGCCGTGGTCGGATTCTGCCTGCTCGGTTTCGGCGGCTACGCGGCCGCGGGAGGGCTGAACAGCGCAGTGGCGACGACGAGCGAGCCGCTTGCGGCGCAGGTGACGACCGTACAGAGCGTGGTCACGATTCGCGAGAGGGGCCGAGTCGTGACGAAACCGGTGCGCGTCGTCCGGCAGGTTCGGGTCGACCGGCCCGTTCCCGGACGCGGGAGCACTGCCTACGAGACGCAGGTGCGGCTCAGCACCGTTACGACGCCTGGAAGCACCTATGTCGTCACGCGACGCGACGTTCAGACAGTGCCGGTCTTCCGCGAGGTCGTCGTCACCCGCGACGGCCGCATCGAGACCATTGTCGAGACCCGGCCGGGGGTCACACAAGTGCGAACCTCGGTCGTGACCACTCGGCGCACAGTCACGAACGAGCGAGTGCTGACGAACGAGCGGGTCGTCACGAACGAGCGGGTCGTCACGAACGAGCGGGTCGTCACAAGCGAGCGAGTGATCACGCGCGAGAACGACCGCGTGGTCACGCGCGATCGGGTCGTCACCAACACCATTCCCGTCACGGTCCGGTCGACGGATACGGTCGTGAGAACCGACACGGTTCTGAGAACGGAGACGGAGACGAGGACGGTGCCGGTGACCGTCGTGGAGACGATCCGCCGGACCGAGACGGAGACCGTCCCCGTGACCGTCGTCCAGACCGTTCCTGTCACCGTCACGGTCACCGTCAAGCGAGGCGACGGCTAGAAGAGCTGCTTCTCGCCGCTAGAAGAGCTGGTTCTCGCCGCCGAAGATCGCCGAGACGGAGTCGTCGGAGAAGACGTTCATGATCGTCTCGGCGAGCAGGCCGGAGACGCTGAGCACGGTGAGATTCGGCGGGCGCCGGCGCGGGTCGATCGGCACGGTGTCCGTGACGACGATCCCGGTGATCTCCGATTCCGCGAAGCGCTCGAGCGCGTCGCCGCAGAACAGTCCGTGCGTCGCGAAGACCCACACGTCCTTGACGCCGTGCTCCCTGAGCGCGGAGACGTTCGCGAGCAGTGTGCCGCCGGTCATGATCACGTCGTCGCCGACGATCGCAACCTTGTCGCGAACGCGGCCGGTGATCGCCGTCAGCTCGACGCTGTCGTGGGTCGGCCGAGTCTTGTGCATGATCGCGAAGTTCGCCTCGATCATCTCGCCGAAGCGAACGGCGAGCTTGGCGCGCCCCGCATCGGGCGAGACCGAGACGACGCCCTCGCCCGTCAGGCCGATGTCGCGGAAGTGGCGCGCAAAGAGCGGCAACGCCGTCATGTGGTCGACCGGGATCGTGAAGAAGCCCTGGATCTGGCCGGCATGGAGATCCATCGTCAGCACCCGGTCGGCGCCGGCGAGCTGGAGCATGTCGGCGACGAGCCGACCGGAGATAGGCTCGCGAGGCTTTGCCTTCCGGTCCTGGCGCGCGTAGGGATAGAGCGGCATCACGGCGGTGATCCGCTTCGCCGAGGCCAGGCGGGCTGCCTGGATCATCATCAGCAGCTCCATCAGATTGCGGTCGACCGGGTCGCAGCCCGTCTGGACGATGAAGATGTCGGCGCCGCGGATCGACTCGAGGTAGCGGCAGTAGGTCTCGCCGTTCGCGAAGGTGCCGAGCTCCACCTCGCCGAGCTCGAGATCGAGCTGCTCGGCCATCCGCTGGGCCAGCTCGCCGTGCGAGCGGCCGGCAAAGACCATCAGCCGCTTCTGCGGGGTGAGCGGAAGCGCATTGCCGACGGTCACGGTCGGCCGCGAGGCCGGCACGTCGAGACCTGGCAGCGCCTGCTCAATCGTCCCGCTTTCCACCCCGACCTTCCTTGATCGTCTGCCGGGGGGCGAACCCGACGAGCGCGCCGTCCGGGACGTCGTCGGTGACGACGGTGCCGGGCGCCGTCCAGACGTCGTCGCCGACGGTCACCGGCGCCACGAACATCGTGTCGACAGCGACCCGGACATTGTCGCCGATCGCCGTCTTCCCCTTCGGCTCGTCCGGCCGGTGCGGGAAGTTCGCGGTGATCGAGCCTGCGCCGATGTTCGTGTCCCTCCTGATCACCGCATCCCCGATGTAGGAGAGATGCGGCACCTTCGACCCTTCTCCGATTCTTGACTTCTTGATCTCGACGAAGGTGCCCGCCTTCGAGCCGGCGGCCAGCACCGTGCCGGGGCGAAGGTAACAGAACGGTCCGACGAGCGCCCCCGCCCCCACCTCCGCATCAAGCGCGACCGAATGAGGGCCGATCTCGGCGCCGGCAGCGACGCGCGTCGTCCCCCGCAGGATCGTGAACGGGTGGACGACCGCGTCCGGCTCGAGCGCGACGGTGGGCTCGATCCAGGTCGAGGAGGGGTCGGCGATCGTGACCCCGGCGAGCATGTGGTCGAGGTTGATCCGATCGCGCAGCACGGCTGCTGCCGCGGCGAGCTCGGCCCTCGTGTTCACGCCCTCCGTCTCGGCCGGATCGGCCGCGACGTGAGCCGCGAGCCGCTCGCCCTGCTCCACCAGACCGCGCACGGCATCGGTGAGGTAGAGCTCTCCCTGCGTGTTATGCGGCTCGAGCCGCTCGAGCGCGGGCCAGAGCTGCTCGGCCCGGAAGACATAGATCGAAGAGTTGCACTCGCCGAGCTCGAGTTGCTCGGGCGTCGCGTCGCCGGCCTCGACGATCGCTCGAACGCCGCCCCGCTCGTCGCGGACGACCCGACCGTACGCGCGCGGATCCGCGGGCTCGAAGGAAAGGACGGTGGCCGCGACGTCCTCGCTGCGATGGGTTTCGACGAGTTGTGCGAGCAGATCGGCGGTCAGGAGCGGCGTATCGCCCGAGAGGACGAGCACGTCGTCGGCGGCGCCTTCGAGCGCGGCGCGAGTGGCGCGGACGGCGTCGCCGGTGCCGAGCGCCCGTTCCTGTACCGCGACCTCCAGCTCGCCGAAAGCGTCCCGCGTCTCCGGTGAGGCGATCACGACCAGACGCGCGGGCTCGAGCGGCCGGACGGCCTCTAGCACCCAGTCGATCATCCGCCGGCCGAGAATCGGGTGCAGGTGCTTCGGGACGGCCGAGCGCATGCGCGTCCCCCGTCCGCCGGCCATCACGACTGCTGCGAGCTTGGTCTCGGTCACGGGCACGGGTGGAATGGCTGGGGCGCCAGGATTCGAACCTGGGATCGCGGGACCAAAACCCGCTGCCTTACCGCTTGGCTACGCCCCAC
>JBPCJB010000094.1:0-5197 GCA_051005735.1 Gaiellaceae bacterium
ACTCCTCGTAGCGCTCTCGCGACTCGGGTGTCAGCGCAAGGCCGGCCTTCGGAGGCATCCAACCGTGGCCGCGGCCGACGCCGAACTCGTAACGCCCGTCGAGCAGGATGTCGGCCACCGCGATCTCGGACGCCAGGACGAGCGGGTTGTGGTAGGGCATCGAATGCAGGAGCGTCCGGAAGACGATCCGGCGGGTCCGCTGCGCGCAGGCCGCGAAGAGGGCGAGCGGGTTGGCCGAGATCGAGAACTTGGGGAAGAAGAAGTGCTCGATCACGGCGTAGGCGTCGTAGCCGAGCCGGTCGGCGTTGATCACCTGCTCCATGACCTCGCCGTAGAGCTGCGCGGCGGTCTTGCCGGGCCAGCTCTGGAGCTCCGAGTAGAGACTGAACTTCACGGCAACCCTTTCGCGTCCGACGCGCAACTGTGTCCGACTCTCCGGGCGCGAGTATCTCGCGCCCGTGTCATGTCAGTCAAATGGCGCATCAGTCGGAGACGACGGCCGTGCACTCGATCTCGATCAGGAGCCCGTCAACCGCGAGACCCGTGATCCCCACGATCGTCTGCGCGGGATGTTCTGCCCCTCCCGTGACCTCGTCGATCGCCGCCGTGATAGTCGCGTACTCGGTCGGGTGACGCGTGTAGATCGTGCGACGGACGACGTCGTCCCACGTCGCACCGGCCGCCTTCAGCGCCAGCTCGACGTTCCGCATCGCCGCCTTCGTTTGCTCGCCGAGATCGTCGCCGCCCACGATCCCGAACTGCTGATCGAGCGCGACCTGGCCCGCGAGGTGGACAACTCTCGTTCCGGTCGCGATCGTGACGTGACTGAATCCCGGAGCGGGGTGCAGCTCCGATGGGTTGACGAGCTTACGCTGAGACATTCGGGCTCCCTTTCTTGACGATCGAGCGGAACTCGGAGTCGGTGACGAGCCGGCCTTTCTTGGCGCCCATCGCCTTGACCTCGGCGAGCAGTGGCCCGCGAGCGTCTTTGGGGATGTCGAGGCCGAGCTCCTCGGCCTTCAGCCGGATCGAGTCGAGGCCGCTCTTCTTCCCGAGGACGATCGCGCGCTCGGCGCCGACGAGCTCGGAGGAGTACGGCTCGATCGCCGGCGGGTCGTGGAACTGGCTCGCGACGGCGCCGCTCTCGCGCGTGAAGAGATTGTCGCCGGTGAGCGGCTTCCACGGCTCGAGCGCATAGGCGGAGCGCTCTTGCACGAGCGCGGCGAGCGAGCGCGCCTTCGTCAGGTCGAGCCGCGTCGGGATCCCGTAGAGCGCCTCGAGCGCGAGCGCGACCTCGAGCAGGTTCGCGTTCCCGGCCCGCTCCCCCATGCCGTTGACCGTGCCATGAACCCAGGTGGCTCCCGCCTGGACGGCCGCGACCGCCGCGGCGGTCGTCAGCCCGAAGTCGTTGTGGCCGTGCCAGTGCACAGGCACGTCGAGCCACTCGACGGTGCGGCCGACGAGGTACGCCGCGGCTTCGGGTGTCGCGACGCCGATCGTGTCGACGGCGACGACCTCCGTCGCTCCAGCCTCGACCGCCGTCGAATACGCCTGCCGATAGAACTCGAGATCGGCGCGCGTCGAGTCGACGCCGAAGAAGGCGACCGTGATCCCGTGGCCGACCGCGACGGAAACCGCCTTCGCGATCCGCTCGAGCATCGTCTCGCGCGCGACTCCGAGTGCCTCCAGCTTCAGGTCTGAGATGGGGCTCTCGATCACGGCGGCTCGCACCCCGAGCTCGACGAGCGCTTCGACATCGGTGGTAACGGCTCGTGCGAAGCCCCAGACCTCGGCGTTGAGACCTGCGGCCGCGATCAGTCGGATCGCCTCGGCGTCGTCCTCGGAGACGCGCGGAAAGCCCGCCTCGATCCGGTCGACACCGGCCTCGTCGAGAGCACGCGCCAGCTCGAGCTTCACCTCGGGCGAGAGGACGACGCCGACCGTCTGCTCGCCGTCGCGAAGGGTCGTGTCGTAGAGACCGACGGTGACGTGCGGCTGCGGTTCCAGGGCGAGCCGGTTGAGGTTGCCCGTCCAGACCTTGTCGCGGTCGATCGTCATCGGTGATTCCTCCGGTGACGGTTTCGCGGCGATGGCGTGGGAGCTGCAAGCGATGCAAGGACGCAGGGAGCGTCCATACCCGAAGGTATGGACGCGACTGAGGACGCCGCAGCGCGCCGCAGATCGCGCGCCAGCGACGCCCTAACTGTTGCCGGAGGGATCACCTGCACCTCACGATCCCGTCCGGGAACCGGCAGAGCCGCTCCGAGCCTGTCTCTGAGATCAGGAAGTTGTCCTCGACGCGGAGGCCACCACCCTCGGGCCAGTAGACGCCCGGCTCGATCGCAAGCACCATCCCGGCCTCCATCGTGCCACCGCTCGCCTGATGGGCGTACGGAGGCTCGTGCGCCCTGGCGCCGACGCCGTGGCAAACCGGGTGGCTCGGCTGCCCCGGATAGCCGATCTCCGCCAGCCGCCGCCGCGTCTCCCGGTCGAGCGCTGCGAGACTCCCACCGGCCGAAAGGGCCGAAGTTGTGTAGGTGTACACCTCCAGCAGCTGCTGCTCGAGCTCCGCATATCGCGGGGCGAGCTCTCCCACGACCAGGTTCTTCGTGTGGTCGCACCAGTAGCCGTCGGCGCAGACCCAGATCTCGAAGAGCGTTGGCTCGTGCTCGTTGACGGCACGGCTCCCCGTCGCAGTGAACGTGCGAATGCCGGCGCCCGTCCAAACGAGCGAGAAGCCGTACGCGAGCTCGACCTTCCCGTCGTCGAAGCCGGTGCCGTACTCATGGACCCAGCCGTTCCAGGTCGCCGCCACCTCACTCTCGGTCATCCCCGGCTGGATCCACTTCTGGAGCGCTTCCATCGCGCCGGCTGCGATCTCGTTCGCGAGCCGCATCCGCTCGAGCTCCTGCTCCGTCTTCAGCGCACGCACGCTGTTGAGGAGCGGCGTCGCATCGGCCGCTTCCGGGAAAGCGTCGAACCACCCCTTCGTGAAGGTCGTCGGCTCGCCGATCATCCGGTCCGCCGCCTGGGTTCCGAGCGAGAGCTCGAGGCCGACGTGCTCGTACTCGGAGGCGAGCTGCCGCGCGAGGTCGAGCGCACGCAGACCCGGCGGCCTCGGGTCGTTCTCGTCGTAGCCACGGAAGAAGCGCACCTCGTCAGTCCAGCTCATCCGCTCGGCGTCGGCCTCGGATGCCTCGAGACAGATCAACACCGGCTCGCCCTCCTGCGGGAAGACGACCGCGTCGTACCCCTTCATCCCCCAG
This sequence comes from Gaiellaceae bacterium, assembly GCA_051005735.1. Classification (GTDB taxonomy): domain Bacteria; phylum Actinomycetota; class Thermoleophilia; order Gaiellales; family Gaiellaceae; genus Gaiellasilicea. The sequence goes on from JBPCJB010000094.1 coordinate 3,267, forward strand.
AAGTTCGTCAGGTAGAGGACATTGTCGGGGGCCCGAACGACGAGCGCATCGAGCTCCTGCTCGGCCATCGCCGCCCGCACCCGGTCGAGTTTGAGCTCATCCCGCGGCCAGCTCACGAGCGGCGAAACCTTCGTGTTGTTCCATCGCTAGCGCTCCTAGTCCCTCGACAAGACAGCGTCTGGAAGCCAGCCGAGTAGAGGTTGTGTTGTCTCAACACAAGCTCACCAGCGCGCCCGCTCCGGTGGAGGCGACCCGTGCGCCTCCTCCCAGCCGACGACCGGGTTGCGGAGGACGCCGATGCGCTCGATCTCGGCCTCGATCACGTCGCCGGGCTTCAGGTAGAGCGAGGCGGCGTCCGCGGAGAAGCCGGCGACCCCGCTGACCGTCCCGGTCGAGAGCACGTCGCCCGCCGAGTAGCCGAGCGCCGAGTAGTGGCTCAGGATCTCCGGGATCGTCACGCTCATCCGGCCGGAGTGCGACGTTTGCCGCGTCTCGCCGTTCACTCGCAGCTCCATCGCGAGGTCATGCGGGTCGGGAATCTCGTCCGGGGTCACGATCCAAGGGCCGAGCGGGCAAAAGGTGTCGATCGCCTTGCAGAAGCTGAAGACCCCGGAGCGCATCTCGCGCCGCTGGATGTCGCGCGCCGTGATGTCGTTGAAGATCACGTAGCCGCCGACGTAGTCCATCGCCTCCTCAGGCGGGAACCACTTGCCTGCTTTCTTCAGGATGACGGCCAGCTCGAGCTCGTAGTCGAGCTCCTCCGTCAGGTGCTCGGGGTAGACGACCGGCTCGTTCGGCCCGACGATCGCGTCGACGTTCTGGAAGAAGACGATCCAGGGCGCGATCTCGTGCGACCACTCGACGACCTTCGACTCCTCCTCGTGCTCGCGGAAGTTGCCTGCGGTGTGGAAGAACTTCTTGGGGACGATCGGCGCGCGCAGCCGGGCTTCGGCGAACGGCACGCGCTCGCCGGTTTCGTCTGCGCCGCCGCGTTCAAACCACGCGCGCATCGTCGGCACGTCGAGGGCGGCGATCTCCTCGCCGTCGACGTGACCGACACGGCCCTCGTCGAAGGTGACGAGCCTCATCGAGCTTCCAGCCAGGCCATGACTTCGGCGGCGTTGCGATCCGGAGGGAAGACCGGGTAGAAGACCTTCACGACGGCGGCGCGCTCCGCGACGATCATGACCCGCTTGTACAGCACGTCCTCGTCGGCCTCGAACGTCGGCAGCCCGAGTGCGTCCCGAAGCCTCAATCCTTCGTCGCTGAGGATCGGGAAGGGCAGGTGATTCCGCTCGGCGAAACGCACTTGCTCGTCGAGGCTCTGGGCGCTGAGGCCCGCCACGCGCGCCCCCAGCCCGTTCAGCTCACCCGCATGGTCGCGGAAAGCGCACGCTTGCGGCGTGCAGCCGCAGGCCCCGGGAATCGCGTCCCAGCCGGGTCGCTCGGTCCTCCCCGCCCGCGGATCGACGTAGAGCACCAGCCGCTCCCCGGCCCACTCGGCGAGGTCCACCGGCCCCTGGGACGACTGGAACACGAGCGACGGGATCGCCTGCCCCACCAGCCCGTCACACGCGCCGTCGTCCTCAGGGACCGGGAGATCCGGTGGCAGCGCAGAGACGTCGCTCATCCGCAGATCCTCCGCGCGGCGCGAGCGTACACCTCGGCGACCTTGACCAGGCCCTCGATCTCGAGGTTCTCGCCGTATTCAGGATCCGGAAGCCCGGAAGACGAGCCGTAGTTGACTGTCGCGATCCCGTACCGCGAGAGCACTGACGCATCCGAGAACCACCGTGTGACGTCGCGCTCGGGTGCCGCGCCGAAAACCTCCTCTTGCGCGCCCTCCAGCGCGCCGACGAGCGGATGCGACTCGTCGATCTCAGCTCCGGGCGCGGTCACGTACACCTCCGCCTCGACGCCCTCCAGACCGC
>JBPCJB010000095.1:0-2686 GCA_051005735.1 Gaiellaceae bacterium
ACGGTCTTGCCGGACTCGGTCAGCGAGGCGATCGTGGCGCGGAGCTCGCGCGCGCCGACGGGGTCGACGCCGATCGTCGGCTCGTCGAGGAAGACGACCGGCGGATCGTGGAGCAGCCCGCGCGCGATGTGGAGGCGCTGGCGCATTCCGCGCGAGTAGCCTTCGACACGCTCCTTCTCGCGGCCCTTGAGGCCGACGAGCTCGAGCAGCTCGTCGATGCGGCCGCGCTGCCGCTTCGGCTCGACGCCGTAGAGCTCGGCGAAGTAGCGGAGGTTGTCCATGGCGGAGAGCCGCTCGTAGAGGCCGCGGTCGCCGCCGAAGACGTAGCCGATCCGCTCGCGCACCCAGCGGGGGTCCTTGACCACGTCGTGCCCGAGCACGCGCGCCTCGCCCGAGGTGGGGATGAGGAGCGTGATCAGCATCTTGATCGTGGTCGTCTTGCCGGCGCCGTTCGGGCCGAGCAGACCGAAGAGCTCGCCCTCGGCGATCGAGAAGCTGACCCCGCGCACCGCTTCGACCTCGAGCGAGCGCCGCCGGATCGTGCCGGTGGTGGTCTTGTAGGTGCGGCGTAGCTCCACGGCCTCGACGACGTTCACATTGCGCACTCTAGGCGACGCGCTCGACCGCGAACCCATTTGTTGACATGTCAGCGCCAACGCTGTGTGATTGGGCGATGCGGCAGGCAGCGGTGATCTCCGAGCAGGATCTCGACGGGCGGCGTTCCAAGGGCGATACGACGCTCGAGAAGGTGACGATCGACGCCGGCCTGCTCGAGCAGCGGGTGCTCCGGTTCGCGCAGGGGCGCTCGCTCGAGCGGGGCGACGACGAGCGAGACGAGCTCCTCTACGTCATCTCGGGTACCGCCACGCTCGTGCTCGAGGGGGCGCCGCATCCGCTCGAGGCCGATACGGGTGTCTACATCCGCGCCGGCGAGCGGTATTCGGTCGAGAACCCACGTCGGGACGAGCTGCACGTCGTCTCGGTCGCCTCGCCGCCCGGTGAAGACCGCGACGAGCGGCGGGTGACGGTCCGCTTCGCCGAGCAACCGGAGCTGCGAGCCGACGCCAATCGCACGTTCCGCTATCTCGTCAACGAGGACGCGGGCTGCGCCGAGGTGACGCAGTTCGTCGGCGTCGTCGAGCCGTGCCGGGCGCCCGACCACAGCCACACCTACGACGAGGTCGGCTACATCGTCGAAGGGCAGGGGATCGCGCACATCGACGGCGAGCAGATCCGGCTCCGGCCGGGCTCCTGCTTCCACCTGCCGCCGGAGCAGGTGCACTGCATCGAGAACACCGGGCCGGGAGTGATGCGGATCCTCGGCGTCTTCCATCCGTCGGGCGATCCGGCCTCCCGCTACGACGCGGCTGCTGCAAGCGCAACAAGTTGACCCAAAAAGCGTCGAATACGACGCAAACCAACATTTGGATCAGAACCCACAAGGAGGACACCGAATGAAGAGGGCCATCGTTCTGGCGCTCGTGACCGGGATCGCCGCGGTACTCGCGGCGAGCGCGGTTGCGAGGCCGACGGCCGTAGCACGGACCGACGCTCAGCAGGCCGTGAGCTGCAAGGGCAATCTGAAGATCGCGCTCGTGACGCCGCTCACGGGCGGGGCCGGCTTCCTCGGCAACGCCCAGCTCTCATGGGCGAAGTACGCGGTCAAGCGGCTCGCTCCCGGTCTTGGCCTGAAGGTGCGGCTGCTCACCGGCGACACGCCCGTCGAGCAGGGCCCCGCGCCCGCTCAGGCGCTGGCGCAGAAGTACGTCGCCGACCAGAGCGTCCTCGCGGTGATCGGCCCGGCGACCTCGGGTGCGGTGGCCGCCACGACCCAGACGTACTTCGCGGCCGGCGTCCCGCACATCTCTCCCTCCGCGACCCGGACGTCGTTGACCAAGGGCAGCCCGCGTGAAGGCACTCCCGGCTTCTTCCGGATCGTGCCGGGCGACTTCGTCCAGGGGCCGAGCGACGCTCGTTTCATGATCGACAAGCTGAAAGTGAAGAAGGTCGTGATCATCGACTTCCAGGAGCCGTACTCGGTCGGTCTGGCCGACGCGGCGCAGACCGTCCTGCGGGCGGGGAACGTGGACGTGGTTCGTCTCTCGACCTCGGTGCGGACGACCGACTTCTCGTCGCTCGTGACGAGGACGCCGAGCGATGCCGACATCGTCTTCTTCCCGACGCAGCAGCCTCCGGACGCGCAGACGTGCGGCCAGCAGCTGATCGAGCAGGGCAAGAAGGCGAAGGTGTTCGGAGGCGACGGCGCGAACTCGCCCGCCCAGTTCAAGCTGGCCGGCTCGTACGTCTCGAACTTCGCTCCCGACATCAGCGGGATCGCCTACAACAAGTCGCTGATCGACGGCTGGAAGCGAGACAACCCGCGTTCGGAGCTCGAGTCGTTCGGGCCTCCGACCTTCGGTGCGGTCCAGGTTGCTCTGCGCGCGATAAGGGCTGCCTGCACCGTGAACAACGACCGCCTCCCGAACCGGCGTGCGGTGCTGCGCAAGGTCAAGGGCGTTCGGATCAACAACTGGATCCTCGGCGGCAACTTCCGCTTCTCGACGAAGTCGAACGATCCGCTGAACGCGAAGTTCTACATCTTCCAGATCCAGTCGAACGGCTCGTACAAGCTCGTCGGCTGACGGAGGTAAGGCAACGAGCGAGCGGCCCGGCGACACTGCCGGGC
>JBPCJB010000096.1:0-4502 GCA_051005735.1 Gaiellaceae bacterium
AGCCGTCTCGCAGGTGTGTGGTTAGTCCAGCTAGCTCGCCTGGAGCCTGACCGAGGGACAGCCCCTAGGACACGTCTCGAATGGACAGATCCGAGGGAATGTCCCTACGACATGTCTGAAAGAGACACGTCTGGGGGCCTGTCCCTACGCCACGAGCGCGATCCCGCGTTCCGCGAGAACGGCGCAGAAGGCCTCGACGACGGCCGGGTCGAACTGCGTTCCGGAGCAGCGCCCGAGCTCGGCGAGGGCGCGCTGCTCGCTCACCGGGAAGCGGTACGGCCGCTTCGTCGACATCGCCTCGAAGGCATCGCAGACGGCGATGATCCTCGAGCCGAGCGGAATGTCGTCCCGGGCGAGCGTGTCGGGATAGCCGAGACCGTCCCAGCGCTCGTGGCTCGAGCGGACGAGCCGGGCGACCTCGGCGAGCGCCGGCGCCGCCGCGAGGATCCGCTCCCCGATCAGCGGATGCTGTTGAACGAACGTCCACTCCTCGGGATCGAGCGACCCCGGCTTGGAGAGGATCGCGTCCGGGATCGCCATCTTGCCGAGATCGTGCAGCGCGCCGGCCTGACGGACGCAGTCGATCTCCTCGCTGCCCATCCCGATCCGCGTGGCGACCTCGGCCGCGAGCTCGGCGACGTCCCGCAGGTGGGTGTGCAGGTCCGGATGTCGCTCCTGCAACGCTCGCAGCAGCACGTCGGCTGCCTGCCTGCCGACGCCGAAGCGACTGTTTCGCTTGGCCGCATAGAGCCGTTGATCCGCGAGCCGGAGAAGCTCCCGGTGGTCGTTCCCCTCGAGCGGCGCCAGGACGCGACCGCACGCGGTGGTGACCGCGAAGCCGTCGCCGTGCTCCGCGAGCGCGGCGACCGTCACGGCCTCGAGCTCGCGCACCGAAGCCTCGTCGGCCGGCGCGACGACGCAGAACTCGTCCCCGCCGAGCCGGTAGGCGCAGCCACGTTCTCCGACCGCCGCCTGCAGGCGGGCGCCGAGCCGCGTGAGCAGGACGTCGCCGGCCGGATGGCCGAACGTATCGTTGTAGGACTTGAAGCCGTCGAGGTCGTAGACGCAGATCGCGAGGGGCCGTTCGGGCGTCGTGGCCTCGAGGAGCCGGATCACGTCTGCTTCGAACTTCCGCCTGTTGCCGAGACCGGTCAGCGGATCGGTCTCGGCCGCCGTGCTCGTCCGCGCCCAGCGTCGGCTCATCGCCGCGCCGACGCCGACGACTGCGAGGAGCGCCAGGGCGATCGGGAGCGAGCTCAGCCCGAAGAGGCTCGCCGCTCCGGCCTGCGGCGATGTGGCAACCACCACGAAGTCGTTGGCGGATCCCGCGCGCCGCCCGAAGCCGCGCGATGCGACTCGGAGCTTGCCGAGATCCCGGACTCCGTCGCCTCCGGCGATCGCCAGGTCGGCGAAGCGCGAGTCGAGCGGCACGCCGAGCTCGGAGCCGGTGTACTGGGGCGTCCGGCTGTCGAGGACGACCCGCCCGGTACGGGCATCGACGACGACGATCTGGAAACGTGGGTCGTGCGGCACGGTGGCCAGGCGCAGACTCTCGACCCGCTGCTCGACGTGCACGAGCGCCGTACCCGCGCGACCCGGCACCTGGGTCGAGTAGGAGATGACCCACTCGCCCGCGTCGCGGGAGAGATGCGGGCGGGACTCGTACACGACGCCCGGTCGCACCGCGAGAGCGGGACGGAAGAACGGCTGGCTCGAGACGTCGTCGGCGAGCACGTGCGGCGCCTCTCGAGTACCGCGCACGACGCGCGCGTTCTCGGCGCCCGAGCCGTCCACGAAGGACGCCTGCACGAGGCTCGAGGGATAGAGCCCGGTCAGGTAGAGCAGGGCGCCGTTTACCCGATCCATGATCCGCCCCTGCGAGACGATCGTCTCGTAGCGGTCGCCGCCGTGGCGGTAGAAGTCGCGGAAGACCGGGTTGTGGGCGGTGATCAGGATGGTCGCTCGCGTCTCGGCGACGCTGTCGCGAAGCCGGGTGACCGCGGCGCCGACCTCCGTCTCGAGCGCGCGATCATGTTCGCGCGCCGCCTGCGCCCGCTGGTCGAGCAAAACGACGCCGAGGGCAAGGGGGACGAGCGCGATCGCGGCGACGAGCAGCATGAGCTTGAGCGATCTCATGGGAGCGGTCATCGGCCGGGGTGGCGCTCGGCTTGAGGGGATCGTTACTTAGTCAAGCTGAGGATGACGCCCTGACCGGCGCCGAGGCGCCCGTCGAACGCCTCGCCCTCGCCCTCGCGATCGGTCGAGAGCTCGACGCGACCCTCGATCTCGAGCCGCGCCTCCCCCGCGCCGAGGTTGACGGCGACGACGCAAGTCTCGCCGCGTCGCCACGCCCAGACGTCCGGCGGCGATTCGAGCTCGCGGTACGACCCGGTGCGCAGATCGGGCAGCCGGCGCCGAGTGGCGATCAGCTCGCGCGTGAAGTTCAGCGTCGAGCCCGGGTCGGCCCGCTGATCGGCCACGTTCCGCGAGGTGTCGACGAGCGGGAGCCAGGGCTCGCGCCACGCGCCGGCCGCGCTCCAGGGCATTGGCGTCCGGGCCGCATCCCGCCCCGGCTCGGCGCGGTCGAGCCGCTGCTCGGGCGGGACCTCCCCGTCGAGCAAGCCGAGCTCGTCGCCGTAGTAGAGGAAGGGCGTCCCGCGGAGGCCGAGCAGGATCAGGAGGCCGCAGCGGGCGAGCCGCTCGTCGGCGCGTGCCCACCGGCTCGCAAGCCGCCCGCCGTCGTGGTTCGAGCCCGCCCAGTACGGCCAGGCGCCGGCCGGCAGCTCGCGCTCGACCTCCGCGACGACACCGCTCAGCTTCTCCGCCTCGAGCGGGCTGTACATGAGCTGGAAATTGAACGAGAGGTGGAGCTGATCGCCGTTCCCGTAGTAGCTCGCCCAGTGCGGAACCTTGAAGGCATAGACCTCGCCGACCAGGATCCGCGGCGGCTCGTACTCCTCGCAGAGCCGTCGCCATTTCGGCGAGGGGTGGCTCGGGCTCAGCCAGATCCCGTCGATCCCGAGCCATTCGAGGTGGTCGAGCCGGTCGATCAGCCCGCGCAGGTCGCCGATCCCGTCGCCGTTCGAGTCGGCGAAGGAGCGCGGATAGACCTGGTAGAGGACGCCCTCGCCCCACCAGCTCTCAGGCATGCGCGGCCGCGGCTCGCTTCCAGCGCTCGTTGTCGCGGCGGATCAGGTCCGGGTCGACGCCGCGTGCCTCGGCGAGATCGAGCGTGAGGAGCTGGAAGCGGACGACATCGACGACCGGGTGCTCAGTCGGGACGAGGACGACGTCGCAACCGAGCGTCTCGAGCGCGGTGACGGCGCCACGAGCGCGGTCCGCTGCCCGTCCTTCGCCCTCTAGCACGAAGCAGCGGACACTCTCGTCGACCGCGGCGAGCGGGCCGTGGAGGAGCTGCTCGGTCTCCCACGCCTCGGCGGCGACGAAGACTCCCTCGCGCAGCTTCAGGGCTGCTTCCTGCGCGGTCGGCCAGTCGTGGCCGGCGCCGACGATCGCGAATCGCTCGTGCGCGGTGACCGGGAACCGCTCGCCGGCCAGCACCTTGGCGACGCGGGGCGGCAGCGCCGAGACGTCCTCGCCGTGGAGGGCCGCGATCGCGGCCACCGCGCACGTATAGCTCGCTGTGTGGCACCAGCTCTGCTCGATCGCGGGCGTGCAGACGACGACCTCGTCGCAGAGCTCGGCGATCGGCCCTTCCGGCTTCCCGGTCACGAGCCACTTCGGACCGGAGAACGCCTGGGCAGCCTCGAGCGTCAAGGTCGTCTCCCCTTCGTGACTGACGAGCACCATGGCGTCGGCCTCCGGCGGTCGCAGCACCGCCTCGAGCGACTGCAGCGCAAAGCCGCCGGTCTGGGCCGCGTGAAACGACGTGCCTGCGCCGACATGGACGACGCGACCCGCAGGCAGCCGGCGGACGGTGGGAACCCGCGCGAGCCACTCCGGCTGTGCCGCAACCGCCTCTCGCATCTTCTCGCCGGCCACGGACGCCTCTATAGCATGGGCGGTGATGGGCGTCTTCGAGAGGCATTCGCTGTCCAACGGCCTCCGTGTGCTCACCGCGCCGATGCCGCAGGCGCAGTCGGTCTCCTGCATCGTCATGCTCGCTGCCGGCTCGCGCTACGAGACGCCGGAGACGAACGGGATCGCTCACTTCGCGGAGCACATGTTCTTCAAGGGCACGGAGAGCCGGCCGACCGCGCGCGACATCGCAGGTGAGATCGACGCGATCGGCGGCGAGTTCAATGCCTTCACCGGCAAGGAGTACACGGGCTACTACGTCCGCTGCGCCGCCGCGACCCGCGATACGGCGCTCGACGTGCTTGTCGACATGCTCCGCCGCTCGAGCTTCGACCCGGACGAGATCGAGCGCGAGAAGGGCGTGATCGTCGAGGAGATGAACATGTACTTCGACACCCCGCGCGACTTCATCGGCGGCGTCTACGACTCGCTCCTCTACGGCGACCAGCCGCTCGGCTGGGACA
>JBPCJB010000097.1:0-8061 GCA_051005735.1 Gaiellaceae bacterium
CGCCGTCAGGACGGTTTGTCCTGGTTGTTTTTTGGTGGAGTGGTGGGGGGGGCGGGGGCGCGCGCGTAGTCGCGCCGCGTCCCGTTGTCGGGCCGAAGCCATGCGCGGCACCATAGCCGAGCCTGCCGACGCCTTCCACCCCCACCCCCACCCCCACCACGTCGAGCGTCGCGGCGGGGCTACGATCCCAACATGGCCGAGTTGCGGTTGCTCTCGGCGCAGCTCGGGGCGGGCCTGCTCTCGGCGCGGCATGTCTCGCGGCGGTTCGGCGGCCTTGTCGCTCTCGAGCCGTGCAATCTCGAGCTGGGAGCGGGCGAGACGGTGGCGCTCGTCGGAGCGAACGGCGCCGGCAAGACGACGTTGCTCTCGATCCTCGCGGGGGCCCTCGACCCGTCTACCGGCGCCGTCGAGCGTCCGGTTGCGGTCGGTTGGGCGCCGCAACGGCCGGCGCTGTACGGAAAGCTGACGCCGCGAGAGAACCTCGAGCTCTTCGCCGCGCTCGCGGGGGCGCCGGTCGCTGCGACCGATCTTCCCGAACGCCCGGCGGTCGAGCTCTCGGTCGGCCAGCGCCAGCGGCTCAACCTCGCGCTCGCCCTCCTCGGCTCGCCGCCCGTCCTGCTCCTCGACGAGCCGACCGCCTCGCTCGACGCGGAACGGCGCGAGGAGCTCTGGCGCCTGCTCGCGGAGGTCGTGGCCGACGGCGGCGCCGTCTGCTTCGTGACGCAGAACCTGGAGGAGGTCGAACGCGCCGACCGCGTCGGGCTGATCGAGAACGGCAGGCTCAGCTTCGGATGAGCGTCCTTCGCCTCCTCCGTAAGGACCTGCGGGTTCTTCGCCGCTCGCCGCTCGCGCTCGTCGTCCTGCTCGCCTATCCGCTCGTCGTCGCCGCACTCGTCGGCCTCGTCGCGAGCTACGCGAACGCGAAGCCGCGGGTGGCGCTCGTGGACGAGGATCGGCTCCCGGCGTCGCTCGAGATCGGCGATCGGACGTTCCGCATCGAGCGGACGATCGACCGAGTCGCGAACGAGGTGACGCTCGTCCGACTCGATCGCGACGAGGCCGAGCGCCAGCTCGCGTCGGGCCGGATCGTCGCCCTGCTCGTCGTCCCGCGCGGTTTCGTCGCAGACCTGCGCAGCATGGCTCGAAGCCCGCAGCTCGAGCTCGAGACGACCCAGGGAGGGCTCTCGATTCGGGTCAGTCAGCAGGTTCAGGCGCTCGTCTACCAGCTCAACCGGGAGCTCTCCGACGCCTACGTGGAGGGGAACTTGCGCTACATCGAACTCCTGCTCGACGGCGGCCGGGGCGAGTTCCTCGGCCAGCAGATCGACGTGCTCGGTCTCGAGGGGGTACGGGCCCTCCTCGACGAGCTGCCGGCCGGTCCGCGGCTCGACCGGATCCGCGCGTTCGTGCGCACTGCGGAGCTGGCGCTCGGCGAGACCGACGACGCGCTGCGAGCCACGGCGAGCCCGATCGAGCTGGTGGAGTCCCGCGACACGGGTCGTACGTGGGCGCTCTCGGCTCAGGTGCAGTCGTTCGCGCTCGCTCTGACGATCTCGTTCCTGACGGTTCTGCTCGCAGCCGCGGCGCTCGCGAGCGAGCGGGACGAGGGCGTTCTGGGACGGCTGCGCCGCGGCCTCGTCGGTCCCGGTGAGCTCGTAGGCGCGAAGGTGGCGCTCGCCGCTCTCGCCGCCCTCGTCGTGGGACTCGGGATCGCGGTTGCGTTCGGTGCGATCATCGAGCTCGGCGACGTCGAGGGTGGACAGCCGTGGTCGCGGCTCCCGCTCCTCGCGGCCGGGCTCGCGCTGGCCGGCGCCGCGCTCGGCGCTCTCGGCTCCCTGCTGGGCGCGCTCGCCCGCGAGGGCCGCACCGCATCGCTCGTCGCGATCCTCGCCGTGTTGCCGATCGTCTTCATCGGCCTCGTCCCGCGCGAGGTCGCTCCGGCCGCGGCCGTGCTCAGCAGCGCCTTTCCCTTCGCCCACGGGCTGAGCTTCTTCACCGCGGCGCTCTTCGAGCTCGATCCCTGGACGGCCCTCCTGCGCGAGGCGGCGTGGCTCGTCGGGCTGACGCTCGGCTACGGCGGCCTGGCAAGGCTCGCGGTCGCCAGGCTGCCGGCTTGAGTCTCGTCCGCCTGATCGAGCATCGGTACGGGCTCCGCGGGCTTCCGGCGCCCGTCAGTCTCACCGGCGGCTACACGAATGACCCGCTCCGGATGGGCGACGTCGTCGTTCGGTTCGCGCCAGAGCGAGTGACCGAGGCCGAGCTCGAGTACGAGCACTCGCTCGTAGCCCGTCTCGCCGAGCGTGTCCCGGAGGTATGCGGCCCGCTCCGGGACCGCGACGGGCAGACGTGGTTCAGCCACGAGGGGCGCGTTTGCTCCGTCTGGCCCTGGATTCCCGGTCGGCGCGGCGTCAGGCGCAGCAGAACGACACGGTTGACGGCGGCTGCGGTGCTTGCTCGTATCCATCGCGCCGGGCTCGAGCTCGAGGATCTACCTTCACGACCGGGGCAGCCCTCGCTTGGCGACCTCGACTTGCGGACGAACTGGATGTGGAGTCTCGACGACGCGTGTGCGGTGCGTCCGGACGCGAGGCTCGAAGAGCTTTGGATGGAGCTCTGCGACATAGTCGCGGGATGCCGCGAGGCGGATCTCGTCAGCGGGGTCGTCCACAGCGACTTCTATCCCGGCAACGTGATCGCGCAGCGCGGGCTGTCGTCGGCGTGATCGACTGGGACTACGCGCGGCCCGATTGGCTCATGTGGGAGCTCGCCCGCTCCATGTGGGAGTTCTCGAAGGACAAGCGCCTGCACGACCTGCGCGGCGACCGTGCAACCGAGTTCCTCCGAGCCTATCGGGAGGCGGGCGGGCCTGTGCCGCACGCCGAGTTCCACCTGCTCGTGCCGTTCATCCGGGTCGTGCGGCTGGCGGAGGCGCTGCGTCACTTGACGAACGCGGCACACGGCCGTCCCTGGGACATCCGCTATACGGCCCATAACCTTCGCTCGCTCGACAACCTCGGTCGCCGGAGTGTCGAGCTGACGCACACGCTGACGTAACCTGTTTCTGTGAGCGCCTTCCCCGCCACGCGCCTACGCCGGTTGCGGCGCACCGATGCGCTGCGCTCGCTCGTGCGCGAGACACGGCTCGACCTCGACGACTTCGTACTGCCGCTCTTCGTCGGGCCTACGAGTCTCACGAACGAGGAGCTTCCGGGGATGGTGCGCCATTCGATCGAGGATGTTGTCGCAGAGGCCGGCGAGCTCGTGTCGCTCGGTGTTAGGGCCGTGCTCCTGTTCGGGATTCCCGAGGAGAAGGACGACGAGGGCTCGGGTGCCTGGGCCGATGACGGGATCGTCCAGCGGGCGCTACGCGCGCTCCGCGACGAGCAGCCGGAGCTCGTCCTCGTCACGGACGTCTGTCTCTGCGAGTACACGGCGCACGGCCATTGCGGCGTCCTGCGCGATGGTGAGGTGCAGAACGACGAGACGCTCGAGCTGCTCGCGCGGACGGCTATCAGCCACGTCGAGGCCGAAGCGGATGCTGTCGCGCCGAGCGACATGATGGACGGCCGCGTCGGCGCGATCCGCGAGGTGCTGCCCGAGACTCCCTTGATCTCCTACTCCGCCAAGTACGCCTCGGCGTTCTACGGCCCCTTCCGCGAGGTCGCGGAGTCGGCGCCGCAGGAGGGCGACCGCCGCGGCTACCAGATGGATCCTGCGAACGTCCGCGAGGCGCTGCGCGAGTGCGAGCTCGACCTCGCCGAAGGAGCGGACGTGCTGATGATCAAGCCGGCGCTGCCGTACCTCGATGTGATCCGCGCCGCGCGCGAGCGCTTCGACTGTCCGGTCGCCGCGTACAACGTCTCGGGCGAGTACGCGCTCGTAAAGGCGGCCGCGGCGAAGGGCTATCTCGACGAGCGGCAAGCCGCGCTCGAGTCGCTGACTGCGATCAAGCGCGCGGGCGCTGACATCGTCTGCTCGTACTGGACGAAGGATCTCGCGCGGTGGCTCTAGCGTCCCGCTCGGCTCTCTGGAGTCGAGCCACGAAGCTGATCCCCGGCGGCGTCAACTCGCCGGTGCGGGCGATGCGCGCGGTCGGGCTCGACGAGCCGGTCTTCGTGCGCGCGGGGGAAGGCGCGCTGATCGAGGACGTCGACGGCAGGCGCTACGTCGACTGGGTCATGTCCTGGGGCCCGCTCGTCTTCGGCCACGCCGACCCGGAGACGCTCGAGGCGATCGGCGCCGCCGCTCGACGCGGTACCACCTTCGGCGCGCCGACCGAGGCCGAGGTCGAGCTTGCGGCCGAGGTCGTTGACGCCGTCCCGTCGGTCGAGCTCGTGCGTCTTGTCTCGTCCGGCACGGAGGCTGCGATGAGCACGATCCGGCTCGCCCGCGCCTTCACCCACCGCGACCGGATCCTCAAGTTCGCCGGTTGCTATCACGGCCACGTCGACGCACTGCTCGCGGACGCCGGCTCGGGAATCGCGACGCTCGGGATCCCCTCCAGCTCCGGCGTGCCGACGGGCGTGACGGCCGACACCATCGTGACCACGTTCAACGACATCGACGCGGCCGCAGCGGCCGTCGAGCGCTTTGGCGAAGGGCTCGCAGCGATCGTCGTCGAGCCGGTGGCCGGGAACATGGGTGTCGTCCCCCCGGAGCCCGGCTTTCTGGAGGCGCTGCGCGCGCTCTGCGACGCCTCGGGCGCGCTGCTCGTCTTCGACGAGGTGATCACCGGCTTCCGCGTCGCGCGCGGTGGCGCCCAGGAGCGTTTCGGCGTCCTGCCGGATCTGACGATCCTCGGCAAGCTCGTCGGCGGCGGGCTCCCGGCGGCCGCGTTCGGCGGCAGGGCCGAGATCATGGAGCGCCTAGCGCCCGCCGGCGACGTCTACCAGGCCGGCACCCTCTCCGGGAACCCGCTCGCCACCGCAGCGGGGATCTCGGTGCTCCGCCGCCTGCGTGAGCCGGCCGTCTACGAGCGGCTGGAGGAGAAGGGCGCCCGGCTAGGCGCGGGACTCGGCTCGTTCGGCTGCGTCCAGAGGGTTGGCGCGATGGCGACGTTCTTCTTCAGCGACGCCCGGGTTCGCAACTTCGACGACGCGCAGCGAAGCGACACGGAGCGCTACGGCGCCCTCTTCCGCCATCTGCTCGAGCGTGGCATCTACCTCGCGCCATCGCAGTTCGAGTGCCTCTTCGTCTCGCTCGCGCACGAGGACGAGCACATCGACGCCACCATCGACGCCGTTGCTGACTTCTTCGCGTCCTGACCTCTGGGAGAGACTCGCCGTCGAGGCCGCGGCCGAAAGCCCGTTGTGGGCCGACGCGCTGCTTCCCGACCCGGAGCGAGAGCTTGCGCCGGTCTTCTCGCCACTCGCGCCAGATCGATTCGCGCTCGGGCTGGAGACGATCTACGAGGGCTATCTCGTCCACTACGGGCGCTCGCGGCTCTTCGCCCCTCCCGGCGAGCACGAGGCCGTCCTGCTCGGCGACTACCTCTATGCGCACGGGCTCGTCCGGATCGCCGCCGTCGGGGAGATCGACGCGGTGGCGGCGCTCGCCGACCTGATCTCGGCGTGTGCCCACCTCCGGGCCGAGGGCGCCGCGGGAGACGGCGAGGCGTGGGTCGAGACGGCGCACAGACTGGGCGGCGAAGCGGACGCCGATACCGTCGCCGCGGCACTGTGGGCTCACGCGCAACGGTTCGGGTAAGCTCGCGCCCATGACCGCCTGGCTGCTGGCGAACGCCGCCGAAGAGGGCCGCAACGTGATCACCGGAATGCTGATCGTCGGCCTGATCTTCATCGCCGTGATCGCGCTCGGCGAGACCTCGCAGGCGCTCCGCCGCCGCCGCGGCCGCGGCCACTAGCTAGAACTCGGGCTCACCCTCCAGCTCAACGTGCTCGACCTGCTCCTCCGTCAGCGCATCGGGAGGCTCGGCGAGCACCTGACCGATCAGCGCGCTCACATCGATCGCAGCTGACGACGGTGGCGGCTCTCCGCGGGTATCGGCATAGCGACCAGCGGCGAGGTGAGTCAGCCGCACCGCTTGAATCACGAGCACACGACGCAAGCCATCCGAGACTTCACCGCGCTCTCGAGCCACGGCGGCGAGCCGCGAGATCGTCTCTGCCCTTCGAGCGATCCGCACGTCCGGATGAAGGCGCTCCTCGAGGGCTGATCGACCACGCAGATCGAACCGGTATGAGGTGGGCAGCTTCAGCTTCAGCTGCGGCGAGACCGGCGGGATCTTCTCGTTGAGGATCGCGTGGTAGCGAGAGGCCTCGATCGCCTTCACGTAAACCGAGTACTCGACGGCGTCGAGCGCGGCACGCGCGTCCGCCGGCGTCAGGTTCTCAAGCTGCCAGAGTGGCCAGACTTCGAGCTCCGCGACCTCGAACACGTCGAGGACGCGCATCGCGACTGCATCGGTTCGCTGATTCGTGAGATGACGACGCACCCTGATTCGAAGTTGCTCGTTGGTCTGCCCGACGTAGATCGGCTCGCCGTCGTAGTTGTAGAAGGCGTACACGCCGAACTTGGCGTTTTCGAGGATGAGCCCACTCTCATCGAGCTCGTCGAGCGCGACATCGAGGAGTCCGCGGAACTCTTGGACCTGTGGCGAAGGCAGATCCTTGCGCCGGGGACGCCCCATCAGGCGACGGACGCGAGCGGAGCAGCGGCTCGGCGCACCTCGAGCGCTAGGTTGGTTGTGCTCGCAGAGCCAGCGCACGAGGGGCACGCAGACCGCGTCACCAAATCCGAACAGCGTCTGGTTACGACGCTCGGCGAGCACGAAGGACGGCGCGCCCATCAACCTCGAGTACTCGCGCGGGGAGAGCCACCGGATCCGCGGCTCGCCGTTTCCGCTCTCGACGAGAGCCTGCCTGCTCGAGCCTCCTCGCGCTGTTCTCAAGCAGCCGGCGATCCCGTCGGCGCGAATCTCCCACACCGCCCGTCCGTTCCGCGTGCGGCGATACGCCGTGCGCCAGTGAACCTCGTCTCGAGCACGAAGCTCAGCAAGTCGCGTCTGGTTGATCGTCGACAGGGAGGCGGTGAAGCGACGGACGCGATCGCGTTCCCACCAATCCGAGTGCTCTCGGGGAAGCAGATCGACGACGTCGCTGAGAGTCTCGGGCCCCTCGGGAAGCTCTGGCAATCGTCTACGGTGAAGCCGCGCGTGGGGCGCCGACTCGACGAGCCTCGCGAGCCACGGGGGATCGTCCGCCGCGTCGAGGGACCCAACCTCGTCGTGCGGCCGCATCACCCCGACGATGAAGATCCGAGGACGACTTTGAGGCACGAAATGTCGCGCGTCGATTCCTCGCACATCGCAGGAGTAGCCAAGGCTATTCAGCTCGGCTACAGCGCCTCGCAGGTCGCGGCCACCATTGCTCGATGCGAACCCGAGCACGTTCTCGAGGAGCACTGCGTGCGGTCGCCGGTGGTCCAGCTCGTCGAGTACGCGCGCGAACTCCCGGAACATGCTCGACCCTCTTTCAAGGGTTGCGGGCGCCGCTGCGTCGCCCAAACCTCGTCTATAGCCCGCGAGCGACAGGTCTGTACAGGGGAATGATGCCGTCGCCAGCTCGACGTCCGGCACGTCGACTCCGCGGATGCTCCGCACGTCGGCAAGCACGAACTCGGCTGCGCCGAAGTTCGCGACGTACAAAAGGACATGCGGCCTCGAGCATCCCCGGCTCCGTAGACTCACTCCGAGATGGCTCCGCCGTCCGATCTTCGTGACTGGATCCGCCTGCTCGAGCGGGAGGGTGAGCTCGTCCGCGTCGCCGCCGAGGTCGATCCCGACCTCGAGATCACGGAGATCGTCGACCGCACCGTCAAGTCCGGCGGGCCGGCGCTGCTCTTCGAGAACCCGAAAGGCGCTCGCCACCCGCTCCTGATCAACCAGTTCGGGACCGAGCGGCGGATGTGCCTCGGCTTCGGCGTCGAGCGCCTGGATGACGTCGCGGCGAAGCTCGAAGGTGTGCTCGAGATGCAACCTCCGGCCGGGCTCGTCGACAAGGTGCGCGGCCTCAAGAAGCTGAAGTCGATTGCCGACTCCCG
>JBPCJB010000098.1:0-2721 GCA_051005735.1 Gaiellaceae bacterium
TCGCGCGCGGGCTGCTCCACGATCCGCCGGTCGTCTTCCTCGACGAGCCGACGATCGGCGTCGACCCCGTCGGCGCGCGCGAGCTCCGCGCCACGATCGCCTCGCTGACCGAGTCCGGCAAGACCGTTCTCCTGACGACCCACTACATGTTCGAGGCCGACACGCTCTGCGATCGGATCGCGGTGATCGCGAACGGCAAGATCGTCGCGCAGGGGACGCCGCGAGAGCTGAAGGCGGGCGTCGCCGACGGCAGCGTCGTCGAGGTCGAGGTCTTCGGCGTCGAGGAGCGCTCGGTCGAGCGGCTGCGGGAGCTCGTCGGCGTGCGCGCGGTGACGGTCGAGGATCGGGAGCAGAAGCAGCTCCTGATCGTCCAGACGGCGCCGGGGCTCGAGCTGACCCATGCGATCCTCTCGCAACTCGACGGCGTCTCGGTCGGCCGCGTCTCCTCGCGCGAGCCGACACTCGAGGATGCGTACGTCGCGCTCGTCACCGCCGCTTGATGCTCCAAGCGCCCCGATGATCCAGGCGCTGCGGGTGATCCGGATCGGCTGGGTCGTGCAGCTGAAGACGATGGCGCGCTCGGGCTTCGACATCCTGACGGTGATCGTCACCCCGATCACGTACGCCTCGATCGCGTTCTTCCTCTACCGCCGTGGCGGCGGCGCGGAGACGCTGCTCTGGGTCTCGCTCGGCGCCGCCTTCATGGGCCTCTGGGCCTCGACGCTCTGGGGCGCGGGCAACAACATCCAGCGGCAGCGCTCGCAGCAGACGCTCGAGTTCGCGATCGCCGCCCCGACGCCGTTCCTCGTCTCGCTGATCGGGACGAGCCTCGCAAGCTCGACGGTCGGCCTCTACTCGCTCGTCGCCACACTCGCCTGGGGTCGCCTCCTCTTCGACGTGCCGCTCGAGCTCGCGCATCCGGTGTTGTTCGCGATCTCCCTGCCGGCGGCCGTGCTCTCGCTCGCTCTCCTCGGGATCGTGATGGCCGCGACCCTGATCCTCTACCGCTACGCCTGGGCGCTCGCGAACATGCTCGAGTACCCGGTCTGGCTCGCCGCCGGCCTGCTCGCGCCGATCGCGCTCCTGCCCGGCTGGGTGCATCCGATCTCCGGACGCGCTCGCGCCGACCTGGGGCGCGAAGGCCGTGCGCGAAAGCGTGCTCGGCGGTGCGCCGCTCACCGCGATCGGTGTCTGCCTCGGGCTCGCGGCGGTCTACCTCGTAATCGGCTTCTTCTTCGTCCAGAACTTCGAGCGACTCGCGCGGCAGCGGGCGACGCTCGCGCTCTCATGATGGAGCGGGCGTGACCGCGGGACGGATCTTCGTGGTCGGCGGCGTCCTCTCCTACCGCGCCCTCTTCAACTGGATGCGGCCGTTCGTCTACGTGCCGACCATGCTCGGCAGCCCGCTCTTCCAGATCCTCTTCTTCGCCTACATCGGCCGTGCGAGCGGCGTCGAGTCGGACGCGTTCTTCGTCGTCGGCAATGCCGTCCAGGTCTCGGCGATGGCCGGGATCTTCGGGGTCGCGATGACGGTCGGGGGCGAGCGCTGGACGCAGACGCTCTCGCTCGTGCTCGTCAGCCCCGCGGACCGGTTCGCGCTCTTCCTCGGCCGGGCGCTGCCACTGATCGTGAACGGCTTCATCCTCTCGTCGTTCGGATTCGTCGTCGGGCTCGCGCTGCTCGACTTCGAGCTCGAGCCGAGCGTCGTCCCCGCCCTGGCGGCCTGTGTGCTCGTGACGACCGCGTCCTGTACGGCGTTCGGCTTCATCATCGGCTCGGTCGGGCTCTACGCGCGCGAGATCTTCGTGGCGGCCAACCTCGCCTACATCGGGCTCCTGCTCTTCTGCGGGGTCAACGTGCCGCTCGAGGAGCTGCCGCCCTGGATGCGCGCGATCAGCGAGGTCCTGCCGCTGACCCACGGGATCGAGGCGGCGCGGCTCGTCGCCGACGGCGCCTCGCTCGGGAGCGTCGACGGCCTGATCCTGCGGGAGGTGCTTGCCGGGGCCGGTTACGCCGTCGCCGCCTACGTCCTCTTTCGCACCTTCGAGGCGGCGGGGCGCCGCACTGCGTCGTTCGACAACTACTAGATGCGAGCGCTGCGGCTGCTCTGGGTGGGCTGGGTCATGCACATGAAGATGCTGACCCGCTCGGCCTTCAATTTCTGGCTCGGGATCGTCTATCCGCTCTTCTTCGCCACCGCTGCGTTCTTCATGTTCCAGTCGGGCGACGATCCCAAGCCGCTCCTCTACGCCTCTCTCGGCGCGGCCGTGATGGGGATCTGGGGCGCCACGAGCACCGCCGCGGGCGCCGCGCTCGCACGCGAGCGCTGGACGTGGACGCTCGAGCTCCTCGTCACTGCGCCGGCGCATTTCGCCCTGATCCTGCTGCCGGTGACGATCGCGATGGCGACGATCGGGATCTACCGCATGATCTCGACGCTCGTCTGGGGACGGCTCGTCTTCGGGATCGAGCTCGAGGTCGGCGATCCACTCGCGTTCGTGCTCGCGGTGCCGGCGACAGTCGTCTCGATCGGCGCGCTCGGCTTCCTGCTCGCAGTCGCGTTCGTCCGCTTCCGCCAGGCCTGGGCACTCGGCAACATGCTCGAGTACCCGGTCTGGCTGGTCTCGGGCTTCCTCGTCCCGCTGACGCTCTTCCCCGACTGGGTGCGGCCGATCTCGTGGGCGCTCGCGCCGACCTGGGGGATCGGCGCGATCCGCGGCG
>JBPCJB010000099.1:0-2811 GCA_051005735.1 Gaiellaceae bacterium
CGACCGCGCGTCGAAGACCCGTCCCTCTCGGCGGGTCTTCCGCGTGCCTGCGCAATTCTTTTACGAAAGCTTCATCGGAATCACCACAAAAGGGGAGAACCGCATCGTTTCAATGGACGAAAGATCCAGTACGACGATGTGGAGGAAGCACTGATATGGCTGCGGCAGAGCTCCAGACCCCAGGTACAGAGCAGGAGCGGATCGAGCGCTGGCGCGCCGAGGAGCTCGAGCGGGCCGGCTTCGAGCCGTCCGCCGCGGTCCTCCTCGCCACGCGGATGGACGTCGATCTCCACTACGCGATCGACCTTGTCCGCGCAGGCTGCTCGCCCGAGCTAGCGCTCCAGATCCTGCTCTAGCAGCACCTCTCGGGACACGCGTCCGGGGACGCGGGCAGAATCTCGCTGCCGGTGTCCTTCCTCGCCTCCATCCCCTCGCCCTCGTCGGGCACGCTCGACGTCGGGCCGCTGACGATCCACATGTACGGGCTGATGCTGCTCGCCGGGATCGCGGCCTGCATCGCGCTCACCGGCGTGCGCTGGACGGCTCGCGGCGGCGACTGGGACCTGATCTTCCGGGTCGCGGTCTGGGGGGTGGGCTTCGGGATCGTCGGTGCTCGCCTCTACCACGTCGCCACGAGCTGGGACGAGCTCCCAGACGAGTGGTGGGGGCCATTCGCGGTCTGGGAGGGCGGCCTCGGGATCTGGGGCGGAATCGCAGGCGGCGTGCTCGCCGGCTCGATCATCGCGCGACGCGACGGCGCGAGCGTCCCCGCCCTCCTCGACGCCGCCGCCCCGGGCCTGCTCGTCGCCCAGGCGATCGGCAGGGTCGGCAACTGGTGGAACCAGGAGCTGTTCGGCGAGCCGACCGACCAACCGTGGGGGCTCGAGATCGACGTCGTGCACCGACCCGACGACTACCTCCTCGACAGCACGTTCCATCCCACGTTCCTCTACGAGGGGCTCTGGAACCTCGGAGCGGCCGCGCTCCTCCTCGTGCTCGACCGCTTCTATCGCTTCAAGCCGCCGGCGCTCTTCGCTCTCTACGTGGCGCTCTACGCGGGCTTTCGGTTCTTCCTGGAGCAGCTCCGGATCGATCCCTCGAAGGAGCTCGCCGGGATGCGCCTGAACGCCTGGGTCTCGCTCGTCGTCTTCGTGGCCGCGGTTGCGTTCTTCGTCTGGTGGCAGTTCCTCCGTGGAGGCCGGCGCCGGCGACGCTCCCGCGAGCGGCGTCCCGAGAAGCCGCCGGCGATGGCCGTCCCGCGCGGCCGCGTCCGACCCCGCCGCTAGCGTGAGCCGCATGGCAGCCGTCGTCGACCTGGCCCTGGACCTCGACGCCTTCGAGGGTCCGTTCGACCTGCTCCTGACGCTCGTCCTCAAGGAGGAGCTCGAGCCGGCCGAGGTCGACATCGCGGCGATCGTGATCGCGTTCGTAGAGCGGCTTGCCGAGAGGGACGAGCTCGACCTCGAGGCCTGCGGCGAGTTCCTCGTCCTGATCGCCTCGTTGCTCGAGCTGAAGGCGCGCGCGCTCTTCCCCGAGGAGGATGCGGAGCTCGCCGAGCTCGAGCCGGAGGAGGCCGCCGAGGAGCTGGCGCGGCGGCTCGCCGAGTACCGGCGGATGAAGGACGCCGCTGCCTGGCTTGGCGAGCGGCTCGCCGGCGAGCGCGAGCGCTTCTTCCGCGTCGGCCCCGCACCGCTCGCGCCACGCCCCGACCGCACGCTCGCGCCGCAGGATCCTCAGCAGCTCGCCGCCGCGCTGCGCGCGCTCGCCGAGCCGCCGCCGCAGGTCTCCCTCTCGCACATGGGGCTCCGCTTCCCGCCGGTCGGCCAGTTCCTGGCGCGCTTCCGGGCCGTGCTCGGTCGGCGGCGCCGCTTCGACTTCGACGCCGAAGTCGAGGGGCTGAACCGGATCGAGCAGGCCGTCGCTTTTCTCGCGCTGCTCGAGCTGCGCAAGACCGGCGAGGTCGCGCTCGAGCAGGCTGCACCGTTTGCGCCCATAAGGGTTTCCCGCTCCGATGAAGAAAGGAAGTCCGAATGGACCGTCCGCTCCGCTTGATCACCGCCAATCCGGTCGACCAGCTTGCCCGTACTATCGAGGCGTTGCTCGTCGTCGCCTCCGCACCGCTTTCCGTCGACGAGCTCGCGCAGGCGGCCGACGACGACACCGTCCGAATCGAGACCGCCCTCGGGCTTCTCTCCGACCGCTACCGCGAGGGGCGGAGCGGGATCGTGCTGGAGCACGTCGCCGGCGGCTACGCCTTCCGCGCCTCGCGCGAGGCTGCCGACGCTTGCGGGAGGCTCTTCGAGCGCCCGGTCGAGCGCGGCCTCTCCCAGGCGGCGTTCGAGACGCTCGCGGTCGTCGGGTACCTAGGCCCCTGCAGCCGACCGGAGATCGCCCGGGTGCGCGGCGTCGCCGCCGACTCGGCAGTGGCAGGGCTGCTCGAGCGCGGACTGATCGCGGAGGCCGGACGGGACGACGGACCGGGCGGAGCGGTGCGGTACCAAACGACGCCGCTCTTCGAGCGCGTCTTCGGCCTCGAGAGCATCGCCGCCCTGCCGCGGCTCGATGACCTGGGCGAATCCACCGAGGAGATCCGTGAGCGCCTCCACTCGGTCGCCGTGGGCAAGACCGCCTAGATCTGCCAAGCCCCGCCACGAAGCACTGGGATGATGTCGCCGTCGCCCGTGATCCCGTCGACGTCGACCTCGGGGCTGCCGATCATGAAGTCGACGTGGATCTCGCTCTGGTTCGCCCGCGCGCGCTCGGCCTCGTCCTCGACCACGAACTCGTAGGAGCCGCCGAGCGCGATGTGGC
>JBPCJB010000100.1:0-2712 GCA_051005735.1 Gaiellaceae bacterium
TCCTCGTCGCGCCAGTAGCCCGGGCTCAAGCCGGCCCCGCCGAGGTAGAGATCGCCGGCCACTCCGGTCTGGACCGCCGCGAGCGCCTCGTCCAGAACGAGCAGCTCCTCGCCCGCGCAAGCCTTGCCGATCGGGATCGCGCGCGTCTCGCCGGCCGAGACGGCCTCGATCTCTTGGAAGCTGCTCGCGATCGTGGCCTCGGTCGGGCCGTAGAGGTTCGTGAAGCGGACGTGGGGCAGGCGCCCGACCCAGTGCTCGAGCACCGGGGTCGGGAGCACATCGCCGCAGGAGAGCACCCGGCGGAGCGTCGGGAAGCCACCTTCCGGGACTGCGTCGAACTTCGCCATGTAGGTGAGCAAGGAGGGAACCGAAAACCATTGGGTCAGCTCCTGCCCCTCGATGAAGCGCGCGATACCTCGCGGCGGCAAGTTCAGCGAGGGCGGCACCAGATGGAGCTGCGCGCCTGCGGTCAGCGCTCCATAGATATCGAACGTCGAGAGGTCGAAGTGGAGCGGCGGATGGCCCGAGAGGCGATCGTCCGGTCCGATCCCGAAGTGGGGGATCGCCCAGGCGAGGAACGCGAGCACGTTCGCGTGCGTGATCACGACGCCCTTCGGCTCGCCGGACGAGCCGGACGTGAACAGGATGTGGGCCGCGTCGTCTCGGCCGGTGCGCAGTCCGCCGGTGCCCAGTCTGCCGGTGCCTGGGCTGACGGGCTCCGGCGAGCAGGCGGCGATTGCGGCTGCGTCGAAGGCGAGGTCGCCGAGATCGTGCCCGCCGAGCGCGCCGACGCGGACGCTCTCGTCCACGCCTCCGCCGGCTCGCACCTCCTCCAGCCGCGCCGCAGCCTCCGAGGCGACGATCACCATCCGAGGCTCGGCGCGGGCGACGATCTTCGCCAGCCGGGGCCCCGGACTGTCGAGATCGACCGGCACGTAGGCGCAGCCCGCCTTGAGCGAGCCGAGCATGGCGACGATCGCAGCCGGCGACTTCGGCAGGAAGAGGCAGATCCGGTCGCCGCGCTCGCAACCGAGCTCGAGCAAGCAGCGTGCCAGGCGATTGCTCTCCGCCTCGAGGGCCGCATAGGTCAGTGCCTCCCCCTCCATCACGACGGCGACCGCAGCCGGAGTTCGCGCGGCCTGCTCCGCGACGCGCTCGTGCAGCGTCTCGGTCACGTCGCCACGGGCGCGAGCGTCCTCGCGAGCGCGGTCCCGATATGCCCGAGGTCGGCGGGCGAGACCGGGATGTCGACGATCAGGGTCGTGAACCCGCTCTCCTTGTAGGCGCGGAGCTCGCCAGCGACGCGGTCGTAGCTGCCGACGAGATACGGGCAGAAGGTGTGGTAGTTCTGGAACGGCCAGAGCCAGTAGGGATCCCGGGTGGCCGCGCTTCCGTTCGACTCGCTCCCGCTCTGGCGCCGCGAGAGCTGGCGATGCCAGTGAGAGTCCGTCGCCTCCATCGCGAGCTGGTGCGTGAGCTGCCCCTTTCGGTCCCCGGGGAAGCGGTCGTGGGCGACCTGCCATGCCTCCTCGTCGCTCTCGCGCGCGACGATCCCGACCCGGATCCCAAGTCCACCCGCCTCCGGCTCCGCCGTCGACCGCTCCTCGTGTGCCGGCTGCGGGTACTTCACCGCGGTAGCTCGTAGCCTCCGCGCTGCTGCAAGCCCGGCCGGAGAGGAGCCCGAGACGAAGAACGTCGGGAGCAGCTCATCGGGCACGGTCGGGCGGAGCTGCAGGTTGCGGACGCGGTAGTAGTCACCCTCGAAGCTGTACGGCCGCGGGGTCGTCAGCAGGCCGCGGACGATCTCGCCGTACTCGACGAGCCGGTCGTAGCGCTCGTCGTGCGGGGTCTCGTCGGCGAGCGCGAGCAAGTCCTTGCGGAAGCCACCGGCCACGAGGTTGACATCGAGCCGTCGCCCGTGCAGGAACGCGAGCGAGGCGATCATCTTCGCAGCGGCATAGGGATGCATGTAGGCGGGTTGTACGGCGACGAGCGGGCTGAGGACCCGCGTCGCCCGAAGGATCAGCTGCGAAACGAGCCACGGATCGACGAGGCTGTTGTCGGTGTAGACGAGGATCCCGTGGAAGCCGGCCTCCTCGCTCCATGTGGCCACCGCTGCCACGTCGGCTGCGTAGCTCGCGGTCGCCCCGTCCTTGGACTGGGGACAGGTCGCGAAGACTCGAAAGGGAGAAACCGACACGTTCATACAATAGTTCTGAGTCGGAAACGGTCGATGCTCATTCGCGGACGGGCATGCAGCGGTGGCCCTGACGGAGCGCGGACGCGGGCTCGACGCGAAGCCCGGCGACCTGGACCGCGTCGATCCGCAGCCATCGATCCGCAGCCGCGACGAGCACTCCGCCTTCGGCGTCCCCGCCGATCGTGCCGGGCTCGGCGGCGGTCGGAGCGGCGGTCATCGCGCGCAGGATCTCGATCTCGACTCCATCGACCCAGGTCTTCGGCCGTCCCCACGGCGAGTTGAACGGCCCGTAGTCGCAGGCGCGGACAAGCGCCTCCAAGCGGTGTGCCTCGAGCGCCCACAACAGCCGACCTTGGTGAGGCGGTAACCGGTTGAAATAGCGACGCTCGGACAGATCCTGCGCCAGCGCCGGAATCGCGTCGCGACCTCCGCTCGCCGCGGCCTCGACGAGCTGCGCCACGAGCGGGACGCCATGCCGGACGCACTTCAGGTAGAGCGAGATCGCCGTCTCG